>NZ_JBFUGT010000118.1:0-19092 GCF_056402775.1 Rhodococcus sp. P3_B8 | reverse complement strand
GTCGTATGGGTCCACAACTGCGGTGAGACCACCACGAGGAGTGTCTTTCGGCGGATCGTCGACCGCGCGCTCGGCCCGGTCACGAGCGCGTATTTCGGTGTGGCGAAGTTGCAAGTTCCCTATTTGGTAGACGATTTGCACATCCCGCCGGGCAAGATCCGAATCATCCACAACGGTGTGGACCCCGCAGAGTTCGATCCGAGGGGAGATCGTGCCGCCGCCGCGGAGTTCGGGATCGGGCCGCGCGACCGAGTGGTGGGAATCCTTGCCGCGCTGAGACCCGAGAAGGACCACGCCACGCTGTTGCGCGCCGCACGGCTGGTCATCGACGAGCTGCCGGATACGAAGTTCCTCGTCGTCGGCGATGGGCCGACGCGAGGCGATCTGGAACGGCTCGCCAGTGAGCTGGGCATCGCCGACCGTGTGGTGTTCACCGGTTCGCGTCCGGATGTAAGGGATCTGCTCGGGGTGATGGACGTTTTCGTCCTGAGCTCGTACAGCGTGGAGTGTTTTCCGATGGCGTTGCTCGAGGCGATGGCCGCAGGCCGGCCGGCGGTCTGCACCGCAGTCGGGGGTGTTCCAGAGATGATTTCGGAGGGTGTGACCGGATTTCTCGTGCCCCCGCGTGCGCCGACGGCACTCGCCGAGAAGCTGTTGCGAGTGCTGACGGATCGCGAGAAATCCAGGGAAATGGGCCTGGCAGCGCGGACACGAGTCGAGTCCGAGTTCAGCCTGTGCGCCAGCGTCGCCGAGAGTGAACGTGCACTCGAGGAGGTGGCGGGTCGATGCCCGCCTCGCGGGGCGAGACCGATCCGGCTCAGTCTTGTGTTGGACCTGACGTTCGTCGGAGGTGTCGAACTCCTGATGCTCGAACTGTTCCGCAATCTCGATCCGCGGGTGGTACGACCGCGCCTGATCTGTCTGCGCGAGGCTGGGCCGCTCGGCGAGGAGTTTCGGAGGGCGGGATTCGACGTCGAAGTGCTCGAGCGCTCGGGTCGCTACGACGTTCGAACCCTGCCGCGGTTGATCCGCAGCCTGCGACGTGATCGCACGGACGCGGTGCTGGTTACTCATCATCATCGAGCGGCGCTGGCGCTGGGGCGAATTGCGGCACGGATCGCGGGAGTAGGTGCCAACATCGTGGCGGTCCACGACATGGACCTGACGTCGGTCGGCAAGCGTTGCCTGCCGCGCTCCACCGTGGAGACGCTGTGGCTGTCCGACGCGCTGGTCCTGCTCGCCCCGCGACAGGGCGAGTACCTGCGCCGGGAAGAAGGGGTGGGACGCTTCGCGTGGCGACGCACGCGCGAGGTGGTGAYTCCGAACGGGATAGTGCTGCCGCCGTTGCCGCGTGACACCGATCGTGAGCGTGCCAGGGCCGCGTTCGGTCTCGACCAGCAGGACTTCGTCGTCGGTATCGTCGGCCGGCTCAGCAGTCAGAAGGCGCACCAGGTGCTCTTCGAAGCGATTTCTGCCGTGGCGGCGTCCGGTGTCCGGGTACGGCTGGTCGTGATCGGAGGCGGCGAACGCGACGATGAGTTACGCACTCGTGCCACCGAACTCGGTATCTCGGGCCGCACGCTGTTCATGGGGGTGCGGCGGGACGTGCAACAACTCCTGCCAGGGCTCGACGTGTCCTGTCTGTCGTCCGTGCATGAGGGTGTGCCGATCATCGCGATCGAGTCCATGGCCGCGGGCGTGCCGCTCGTGGTCACCGATTGCGGTTGCCTGCGAGACATGGTCACCGATGGTGAACAGGGTTATGTGGTGCCGGTCGGCGATGCACATGCGATGGCGCAAAGGCTCATTTCCTTGGCCGCGGACCCGGGACTGTGCACTCGGCAGGGACGGTCGGGGCGTGCACGGGCGGAACAGCAGTACCGGATCGAAGACACGGCGCGAGGATTCGAGCGCCTGCTCACGGAAGTGGTGGAGGTGCGATGAGTCGGCACATTCTGATTCTCGTGGAGAATCTCTCGGTACCGTTCGACCGCCGGGTGTGGCAGGAGAGCAGCGCGTTGGTCGAGGCAGGCTACCGCGTCACGGTGATATGCCCGATGGGGGCCACCCAGGACTGCGAGCCGGACGCCACGCTGGACGGGGTMCGCATTCTCCGCTATCCCCTTCGTGCCGCGGAAGGTGGGCCGTTGGGCTATCTGCGGGAGTACGGTCTGGCGTTGTGGCACACCACGCGGCTCGCTCTCCGGGTGCGGCGTGATGATCCGGTCGATGCCGTCCACGCCTGCAATCCGCCGGATCTGCTGTTCCTCGTCGCTGCGCTTCTTCGCCCGGCCGGTGCCAAGTTCGTGTTCGATCACCACGATCTGGTGCCCGAACTCTTCCTGTCTCGGTTTCCCCGAGGCGGTCCGATCCTCTATTGGGCGACCAGGCTACTGGAACGGCTCACACTGGCGTCCGCCGACGCGGTGATCTCGACGAACGAGAGCTATCTGCGGGTTGCCCTCGAGCGCGGGCATCTGCCGCCGGAGCGGGTTACCGTCGTTCGGAGCGCGCCCGATCTGAGTCGGTTCGTCTGCCGAGATCCCGATCCGAACCTGAAGCGCGGCAAGCGGTATCTCGCAGCGTACTTGGGTGTGATGGGCCCGCAGGACGGCGTCGACTATGCGCTACGGGCCCTGGCTCACCTGCGGGACGGCATTGGGCGGGACGACCTCCACTGCATATTCATGGGAGCGGGGGACGCCTTCGACGACATGGTGGCCCTCAGCGAGAAGCTCGGACTCACAGACATGGTCGAATTCACCGGCCGGGTTCCCGACGAGTTCGTGCAGCGATGTCTGTCGACCGCAGATGTCTGTCTCGCACCGGATCCACGCAACCCGTTGAACGATGTGTCGACGATGAACAAGGTCGTCGAATACATGGCGATGGGTCGCCCACTCGTCTCGTTCGAGCTCGTCGAGTCGAGAGTGTCGGCGGGGGAGTCCGCCGTCTACGCCCCGGCCAACGACGAGGCAGCCTTCGCAGCGGGGATCGACGAGCTGCTACGGGACCCGCAGAAACGTCACAGAATGGGCCAACTGGGCCGGGCACGTGTCGAGCAGCAGTTGTCGTGGGAGACGTCGCGCCGGGCACTCACGGACTTCTACGCGCGGCTCTTCGCGGCCGAGCGCGTGAGGCGATGAACGACCGAATGCGGTCATGGGTTCTCGCTCGAGAGCACGAGACCGTCGCTCGGTTGGAGGGTCACCGACGTGACGGTGTCTCCGTTGTTGGTGCTCGGATCCTGGACGCCCTGAAGTCGCCGAAAGGGCTTCTCGAGTTGCACTTCTCGCGGTTTGCCGTCGGTGTTCAGCAGGACGGTTCCGTGCTCGAAGTCGCGACGGAAGAGGCCGTGGCCCAGCGACCCGACCCCGTCGGCGTACGGATCGTTGAGGACAGCCGGCGACGGGTCGGCCACCAGTGGATGCCCGAGGTACCCCGGGCCGAGTCCGCCACCGTCCATCTCGTCGAAGTAGGCCGGCTCGTCGTAGTCGGCGCCCATCGGCGCCCAGAATCCGTTCTGGAGCAACGTCGCCGCCAGGAAGTACCGGGCACGCTGGAATTCCTGCGCCGAATGCGGTGCGGCACCCAACTTGTCGATCGTCATCGCGAGGCCGGGCCGGCGGTGTTCGCCATCGGCGGTCAGGCTGACATACTGCTCGATGTCGAACATGGGATTCCGGGCGGCGCGCGGGTCTGCGAATTTTTCCCACGCCCGGCCGTCCAGTTGTTGCGTCAGCAGTGTCYGGTCGCCGTTCGCGATCAGGATCGCGTCCGGAATTCGTTGCCGGATGATCTGTTCGGCCAGGTTCACGCCCCGTTCCCAGGGGTTTCCGAACCCGTAGATCGAATCGTCCGGCTCGTCGGTTCCATCGGAGTCGATGTCCCAGTGATCTCGATCCGCACTGTAGATTCGGTCGCCCCAGACGTCGAGGAAGACGCCGTCCCACACCCCCGCGGACCAGACGTCGTCCACCACCCAGTTCGCGGCATACTCGGCAAAGATCTGACCGTTGATCCGCGGCGCCTGGTCCGTGAGGTTGGTCATCGTCGACTCCGGCCACTCGCTGACCGGCGTGCCGTCCGTCGTGTGCGCCAGCCATGGTTCCGGGAACGCACTTTCGCCGTTCTCGTCGAACTGCCACAGCGCGTATCGGTTGGCCCAGTACGCCTCCGTTCCGAGTTGATCGGGATGGTCGACCACGTTCACGTAGGCGAGCAACCGGAGGCGCGGATTGGCGTGACGGAGCTCGTCGAAGTATTCGTGCGGCTTCCGGTTCGCCCACTCGTTGTCGATGACCACCACGTCGTATCGAGCGAGCTCCTCGACGGGCGGAAGATCCTGCTGATTCAGGAAATACGTTGCGGTCCTGGGGAACGTCAGGGAGTGGGGATCGCCGGGCGCGGGCGCGGGACGGTCGTCCACGGACGTAGCGCAGGCAGCGATCAGTCCAACGGCCGTAACGACCGTCGTCAGGGCGAACCGGAGGAGGCTGAAACGCCGGGTGGCGAGAGTGCCGGGCACCGAGTCAGCTTGACACGCTCGACGGCATCTTGTCACCTGCCGGATGAGGTTCTCGTATCCGCATGGAGGGCGCCGTGAGTCAACTCTTGTGGCACGTGCGGCGATTGCAGTCGATGAGCCCGCGCGAGGTGGCATGGCGTGCGAGTCGAGCGGGTCGGAGCCTGCTTCCGCATGGCGGGCGCGGTGCGACGAGTGACGCAGACCTGTTCGGAACGCCGGAGGCGGACTGGGAAACCGCGTTGGCGAGATTCCGGGAATGCGCCGATCGGCCCGCACTGCTGGACCGCGGCCGGGCGGCCGTCATCGCGCGGGAACATCCGGCCGGGGTCGAGCAGGTGATCGCGGCTGCCGAGCGCGTGGCCGGTGGGCGATTCGCCTACTTCGGTTACCCGGAAGTGACGCTGCCGGAGCCGATCGACTGGCACTACGACCCGCATTCGAAAGTCGGCTGGCCTGTCGTGCCCGCATCCAGAATCGACCACCGCACCGCGGATGGTGATCCGAAGTGGATCTGGGAGCTCAATAGACTCCAACATCTGACCTGGCTCGCCGAAGCGTGGTTGTTCACTGGTGAGGAGCGATTCGGGGACGCGGCGTTTCGTCATCTCGACTCGTGGATCGAGCAGAATCCGCCGGGCATCGGCATCGGATGGCGCGGTGCCTTCGAGGCGGGGGTTCGCTCGATCTCGATCGCGGTGGCACTCCAGGGTCTGCGGGATTCGCCGGAGTTGACGACCGCGCGGTTTCGGGCCGTCGTCCGCGTGCTCGCCGAGTCTGCCCGTCGCTGCTGGGACGAGCGTTCACGGTTCAGCTCGGCGAACAACCACCTGGTAGGGGAAATGGCAGGCCTGGCCACAGTGTCAATTCTTCTGCCGGACCTGGCCCGTGCCGAGTCGTGGGAGAAGGACGCGATCCGCGTATTGTCGGCCGAGGCCGGGCGGCAGATCCTGCCCGATGGTGCAGGCGCCGAGCAGGCAATGGGATACCAGATCTTCACGTCGGAACTGCTTCTCACCGTGGCGGCGTTGCTGACGCTTCGTGACGGTCGACCACCCCCGGAGTTGATCGCGGCCGTCGATCGGAGCGCGGACTTCATCGCAGCACTCGTCGGTGATCGTGACCCGGAGCCGCACTACGGCGACGACGACGAGGGCTTCGCGCTCCGGCTCGGCGCGGAGCCGGTGCGCACAGCCCGAGATCACCTCGGCACGGTGGGCGCGGTGACCCGCAACACGGCGGCACGTCGGGTGGGCCGCTCGACGCTGTCGGCGGCCTGGTTGAACTACGCTCGCACAGAACCGGTTTCCGGGGTGGAGTCCTTCCCCGAACCTGGTCCTCGTAGCTTCTACGCCCCGCACGGCGGTCTCGTCGTGCTGCGCGCGGGCCCGCGCCGGCTGACTGTCGACGTCGGGCCGCTCGGTTACCTCTCGCTCGCTGCACACGGGCACGCCGACGCCCTCGCGGTGACGCTGAGCATCGACGGCGACGACGTGATCGGCGACCCCGGCACCGGCAGCTACTACCGGCACCCCGACTGGCGCGCTGCTCATCGGGGTACTCGCGCTCATGCCACCGTATGTGTCGACGGCCTGGACCAGTCGGTCGTCGGGGGGCCTTTTCTGTGGACGGAGCACGCCCGGGTTCGGGTGCGGTCGGTCGACCTCGAGCGCTGTGTCGTCGATGCCGAACACGGTGGCTACAGTCGGCTCTCGCAGCCGGTGGTGCATCGGAGGTGGCTCATCGCGCCGCCGGATCGGGGCAGCATCCTCGTCGTCGATCTCATCGCGGGCCGAGGCCGTCACGAGGTACGCACGTCGTGGCCGCTGTCGCCCTCGCTGGACGTCACACCGCTCGAGGGGGGTCACCTTGCCAGCCGCGATGGGGAGCCGATTCTCCAGCTGGTCCACAGCGCCAGCAGTGAGTTGATCCGGTACGAGGTACGAGGTGACGCCCAGCTCGGTCTCGGGTGGTGGTCGCGTCGGCTGGAATCGAGAGAGCCGGCATGGTTGGTCGGTGGGTACTGCACGGGCGACGTACCGGTTGTGGTCGCAACTGTGCTCAACCCGCTGGACGAACGCATGGCGTGGGCTGAAGACCTCACCGTCGGGGTTCGCGATGGATGTCTCATCGCGAGTTGGCGCGAGGGGAGCTCGGAAAACCGGCTTGAAATCAACCATGCGATTGGAACCACGACGAAAAACGGGGACGTAGTATGGAATAGGTCCCATTAGAAAACTTCTAGACCTCTACTGGTTGGGCGGTTGTCATGAGCGCGACCGAATTGCATATGCGTCCATCCGCGCGGCGGATAGCCCTGAGCGTCTTCGGGCTAGGCTACGTCGGATGTGTGTCGGCGGCGTGCCTGGCGTCCCGGGGTTTCCCCGTGGTCGGGGTGGACGTCAATCCCTCGAAGATCGATTTCCTGCGCCGGGGCCAGACCCCGGTGTTCGAGGAGCGGATCGGCCAACTGATCGCGGAGGTGGTGGAATCCGGCCTGCTCACCGTCAGCGACGACCCCGCCGCCGCCGTCCTCGCGAGCGACGTCACGATCGTCTGTGTCGGCACCCCGTCCGCACCGGGGGGAGGCCTGGCCACCCGCTATCTCGAGCGTGCGACCGACGAGATCGGCGCCGCGCTGGCGACCAAGGACAGCTTCCACGTCGTCGTCTATCGCAGCACCATGGTGCCGGGTACCTGCGAGGAGATACTCATCCCGCGTCTGGAACGTGCCTCGGGCAAGCGTGTGGGTGTCGACTTCGGCGTCTGCGTCAACCCGGAGTTCCTGCGCGAAGGCAGCAGTGTGCGCGACTTCCTCAATCCGCCCAAGACGGTGGTGGGGGAAAGTGACGAGCGCAGCGGGAAGCTGGTGACAAGTCTGTACGACGGGCTCGGTGGACCGCGGTTCCGCGTACCGATCCCCGTCGCCGAGATGGTCAAGTATGTCGACAACAGTTTCCATGCCCTGAAAGTGGGGTTCGGCAACGAAATCGGAGCCATCTGCGCATCTCTGGGGCTCGACTCACACGCCGTGATGGACATCTTCCTCGCCGACACGAAACTGAATCTCAGTGCCGCCTATCTGCGTCCGGGATTCGCTTTCGGCGGCTCGTGTCTCCCGAAGGACGTGCGCGCGCTGATGCACACTGCTCGAATCCACGACGTCGAAGTGCCGGTGCTGGCGAACGTGCTGGTGTCGAACGAGATGCACCTGCGGCGGGCAGTGGACCAGGTGATCGCGTTGGGTAAGCGGAGGATCGGCATCTTCGGTCTGTCGTTCAAGCCCGGCACCGACGATCTGCGTGAGAGCCCGATGGTCGAGTTGGCCGAGCGACTCATCGGCAAGGGTTACGACGTCAAGATCTGTGATGCCAACGTCGCACTGTCCAGGTTGTTGGGCGCGAACCGCGACTTCATCGAGGAACTGCTGCCGCACATCRGTGAGGTTCTCACCGATGACGTCGACGCCGTCCTCGATCACGCAGAGGTGCTCATCGCGGGGTCCAGGGAGCCCGCAGTGGTGGCGGCGGTCAACCGGGCGGGCGCGCAGCACACGGTTGTCGACCTCGTCCGGCTCCCAGGCGCCGAGGAGCGGCGCCGGCGCGAAGGTTATGTGGGCTTGGGGTGGTGACGGTGAGCGACTCGCGCCCCCTCCCTACCTTCAGCTTTCTGACCACCGCCTACCGGACGGAGGAGTATCTGGCGCAGACGATCGAGTCGGTGCACCGCCAGACCCGTACCGACTGGGAGTTGATCGTCGTCGACAACGGATGCTCCGACGAGATCGCGGCGATAGTCCGTTCCTTCGCATCCGACAGCCGAATCAGGCTGGTAAGACAGGAGAATCGTGGATACGAGGGCGGTGTGACGGCTGCCGCCGCCCTGGCGCGCGGACAGTACTTCTGCGTGCTCGACAGCGACGATCTGCTGATGCCGGACTTCTGCGCGCGGACGGGGGCGGTACTCGCCGCCGACCGGGCTGTCGACGCGGTCGGTTGTGACGCCCTGCTGTTCGACGATCACGGTGGCGCAGCCAAGGGATACCTACGCTCGATCGGATTCAGGGCGCGACCGGATCCGGGGCAGCCTCTGGCGCTGACCGAGATGCTCGCGGGATTCATCCCCTACTACACGGGCGCGGTTCGGCGCGAGGCGTGGATCGCTGTGGGTGGGTACGAGCACGCGACACAGGAAGTCGAGGCGGACGTGGTCATGTGGCTGAGGCTCGTCGATTCCGGATTCGATGTGCGAATGCTCCCTGAGCGCCTCGCGCGCTGCCGTGTCCGGAAGGACTCGGTATCGCGCGACCCCGCCGGGGTCGAGGCGTTCGATTGGCGCATTCAACGGTCGTTCCAGACGGTGGCCCACTCCACGAGCCGGGCCGAGGACCTGGACGCGCTACGGCGCAATTTACGGCGGTTGCGGTACCACCAGGCGATGCGACGGGCCCGACGGTCGCTGCTCGAAGGGAACCTGGCCGTGGCGCGTGTCGAGGCGAAAGCGGCGTTCGCGCAGCGGCACACACTCCGTGCCGCCTTGGTGACGTGCTCGTTATCGCTCTTTCCCGACACGATGCGCAGGCTGCATCCGGTCAAGCAAAGGGTCACCGTTGCCCTCGGACACATGATCGGTCGGCGCACCGAGGCTGTGAGTCGGCCGTGAACGAAGGCGGCGCAGTGGATTCGTCGACGCCCGAGCGCGCCCCGGAGTGTGGTGACTCGGGACCTGCACCGTCGCCCGGGACCACCTCGGTCGGCACACTGAGCAGCATCCTCCGCCGCGGAGCCGCGATGGCCGCGGCGGGTCTGCTGATCGTGCAGGGTGTGACGTTCGTGCAGACGTTGGTGCTGGCACGGCTGCTGAGCCCCGAGATCGTCGGGGTGTTCGCGGCGGGTACGGTGATGACGACCTTTCTGGTGGTCGTCACCCACGGCACGTTGGCCCAGGCACTCGTTCAGCGTGAGCACGACGTCGAGAATGCGGCCACCACGGTGTTCTGGGTGACCCTGGGTACGGGGATCCTCATGAGCCTGGTCATGTTGGCGGTGTCCCCCTTGATCGGGCGCGTGTTCAGCAGCCAGGCGGTCGGGACGGTGGCCGCTGCCATGTCCGGTTCGATGTTCTTGATCGCGATCACGTGCGTCCCGGATGCCCTGATGCAGCGTCGATTTCAGTTCAAGCGCCGGATCATCGTGGATCCCGCCGTGGGGCTCACCTTTGCGGCGGGTTCGATAGTCTTCGCCGCGCTGGGGTACGGCGTCTGGTCCCTGGTGATCGGCTCGTATGCGTCGATGTTCGTCTGGATCGTCGCGAGTTGGTGGCTGTCCCGATGGCATCCGTTCGGTGGGCGGTTCTCGTTTCGGATCTGGCGCGAGATGGCGGTCTTCTCCTTTCCGCTACTACTGGACGGCGCAGCCGCACGGGCACAGGAGGTCGTCGAGTTGACGATCATCGGTCGCGGGCTGAGCGAGGCTGCGCTCGGCAACTATCGGTATGGCCGCAGGATCGCGTTGCTCCCCGGCATGGCGATCGTCCAGGTCTGCTCGTATGTGCTGTTTCCCGCCTTCTCCCGCATCTCCTCGGACTCGCGGCGCTTCAAGGACGCTTTCCTGCGTGCTCTGAGTTGGATCTGGCGGGTGGCGATGCCGGCCGGGGCACTGATGGTCGCAGTCGGTGAGCCCGCCGTCGTGGTGCTGCTCGGCGAGCCCTGGCGCGGCGCCGGAGTGGCGGTGTCATCAATGGCGGGCATCGGACTCGGCGTGGCGATGAACTCGGTGAGCGCGGAGGCGATGAAGGGCGCCGGCCGATCCAGCCGCATGAATTGGATGACCGCAGCGGGCCTGCTCACCGGAGTCCCCTTACTGCTGCTGTTGTTACCTCTCGGTCTCGCCGGGGTCGGTCTCGCGGTTTCCGGCGCGGCGATCGTCGTGGGGATCACGGGGCTCGGACTCGCGCGCTCGGTGATCGGGGCATCGGGTGGTGAGATAGCCCGGGTGATGGTCCCACCAGTGATCGCCTCGCTGGCTGCGTTCGCGGTGATCGCGCCACTCGAACGGTACGTGGTGCACTCGGACCAGCGGTCGATCGCGGTGGGACTCGCGTCAATAGCCCTGGAGTGTGTTGCGTTCCTGATCGCCTACCTCCTGTCCCTTCGGTTGATCGCACCATCCGCCTTCGCGGAGATACGGGCGGCCGTCCACACGATCGCCGGCCGCGTCGTGGGAGGGGAACGCTAGGTGCGCAGTACAGCTCGATGGTTGCGCTGGCCGTTCATCTGCGTGGTTGCCGCGGTCCTCGGCGCGACGGCAGCAGGTGTGCCGACATATGTCGAGCCGCAACTCGACGAGCTCCACCGAGCCGATGCGATCCTGGTTCTCGGTGGTCCCGGCCACGAGCGCTATACCTATGGACTCGACCTCGCCCTCGAGGGACTCGCCGGGCATGTGGTGCTGTCCGATCCGAGTGGTGGATCCGACGAGTGGCTCGATCGACTGTGCGGAGCTCAGTTCGCGTTTGCGGTCGTCTGCTTCGATCCCGACCCCGCGACCACCGCCGGGGAAGCGAAGGCATTTAGCGATCTCGCGACGGCCGGCGGATGGAACAGCGTCATCGTGGTCACGTTCACACCGCACGTGTCACGGGCTCGGTACATTATTCAGCGCTGCTTCGGCGGGGACGTCATGATGGCGGCCAGCCCGGCGGACATCTCTGCCGCCGACTGGGTGTGGCAGAGCGGCTATCAGACGGCAGGGTATGTGCGGAGCTTGTTCCATCCAGGCTGCTGACGTTCCCCGTCGGTGATGTCCACCACCCATTTGCCGGTCAACCCTGGAAACTGCGATTGCACCTCCGGGAGCAGGTCGGCGACCGTCAGCAGCACCACGTCGGGGTCGTCTGCGAGCAGCTGCGCGGGGGAGATGATCGGGACATCGGTGCCGGGCATCCGCCGGCCCTGCTTGGCGCGGGACGCGTCGGCCACCGCGCACAACACACGTCGGTCGACGCCCGCACGGCTGAGCAGGGCAACTGCCCGCGACGCCGCACCGTATGCGTAGACGCGTTGCCCGCGACCTGCCATCGCGGCGAGCCAGGTACGCAGCGAGCTGACGTGGTCGTCCGCGGCCTGCTGCAGGTGGCGGATCGATCGCGGCTTGCACACACCCATGGCGTTTTCAGCCGCGAGGATTCTGCGGACGGTGTGCGACGTGTCCGACCGGACGCCGTGCCGGGCGGCAACCAGGACGGTGCCACCGTACAAGTCGAACTCCCACGCGTACGAAATGCTCATGCCGACGTCGCCGAGCATACGCTGTAGGGCCGTCAGGGAGTAGTACGCGTAGTGGCCGTGCCGCAGCGCGTTCCATTGTCTGTGCGTGACTATTGCAGCGAGAGAGTGGAATTGGAGAAGAAGGGTGCCATCACTTGCCGTTGTGCTCACTCGTTCCGCCAGTGCCGCCCTCTGGCGTCCTTCGTGCATGAGGCCGAAGCAATCGAGCACCACCGATGCAGGTCTCCCCGGGGGCGGCGGGCGGAACCCGCGGTCGGCGAGCAGTCCGAGCCAGCTGCCGCCGTGCGGGCTGCCGAACTCGAGGACGGTGTCGCCGCTCAGGAAGCCCGACTCGGCGACCGTCCGAACGGCGTCGGCAGCCTGGTTCCGCAACGCGAGAGGTTCGACTCCCYGCGGCTCCTCCGGCGTTGTGTCGTCGTCCGCGAGTTGCGCGAGTCCGCACTGTCGGCACAGCTCCATTGCCAGCGGATGCGCCGACTCGCGCGAGTCGATCGCCGACCACGCCGGCGGGAAGTGGTCCGCGGCGGGCATACGCCCGAGATCGAGCACACGGACCGTGTCGGAACCGGCGCATCCGCGGCAGATCATCGTGGCCGTCCGGACTTCCGGAAACGCCGCACCCGCCTACCGCGGTGCGGCACGATGGTGATGTGCGCGTGGAAACCACGGAACTCGAGGATGTCCTGCTCTTCACTCCCGAGCCGTTTCGGGACGAGCGGGGACTCTTCACGCGGACGTTCGACGCACACATATTCGACGACGCCGTCGCGCGCCGAGCGTCCCCGCGCCGACCGGTCCGCGCCGCGGACTTCGTGCAGGACTCCCAGTCGCGATCGGTGCGCGGCGTGATCCGCGGCATGCACTGCAGATCGGGGGAAGGCGAAGCCAAGCTCGTGCGCTGCGCGCACGGAGCGATCTACGACGTGCTCGTGGATGTACGGCGGACGTCGGCAACCTTCGGCCGGAAGCAGGCGTTCACAATCGATGACGACAGCTTCTCGCATCTGTTCGTGCCAGCAGGATTCCTCCACGGTTTCCAGGCCCTCACCGGCTGCGCCGACGTCTGTTACCGGATCGACCGCGGCCACGATCCCACTGAGGATCTCGCCGTGGCCTATGACGATCCCAGCCTTGGGATCGAGTGGCCGCTCCCAGTGTCCGCGGTGAGCCCACGCGATGCCTCGGCGGGGAGCTGGGACGCTCTGCTGCGGTCTCTGTGAGGACCGCGAGTCGCAGGCGTCAGGCATGTCCGGACCCGACCCGGAGAAACCGGAGTGATTCGTCGAGCACGCCCGCGGCCCGCAGGGTCTGCAGGTGAGCAAGCCGGGTGAACCGGGTGGTGAACAGCTCTTCCGTGAGCCCCCAGCGCACGTAGTTCTCGTACAGTTCGACCGCGCCCGCGTCGACGGTCCACTGCGGGGTGTATCCCTCGAATGCCGTCCGGATCGCGCTGAAGTCGACGCGATACGACCGCGGATCCGGTCCTGTCTCACCGGTGACGTCGACGGTCGAGTTCGGCACTGCCGTGGCCGCGGCTTCCGCGATCTGCGCCACGGTGACGTTGTTGTCCTCGGTCCCCACGTTGTAGGCGCGGCAGTGAATCGCGTCCACGGGCGCGACGAGTGCGGCGCAGAATGCAGCTGCGATGTCGCGGGCGTGCACCAGTGGGCGCCACGGCGTGCCGTCCGACAACACACGCACGGTGCCGGTCAGCATCGCGACGCCGACGAGATTGTTGAGGACGATGTCGGCGCGCAGACATGGCGAGAACCCGAACGCGGTCGCGTTTCGCAGAAAGACCGGCGAGAACCCCGAGTCGGCGATGGCGGTCACGTCCTCCTCTACGCGCACCTTGCTCTCCGCGTACGGGGTGAGCGGGCGGAGGGGTGCCGATTCGGTCACCAGATCCTCGCCCGCCGAGCCGTACACCGAGCATGTCGATGCATACAGGAAGCGTTGCACACCGGCGTCTTTCGCGAGCCGGGCGAGGTGCACGGACGCGTGATGGTTGATGTCGAAGGTGATCTCGGGGGCCAGTGAACCCAGTGGATCGTTCGACAGCGCGGCAAGATGGATCACCGCGTCGAAGCCGACGAGATGTGACGCCGTCACATCGCGGATGTCTCCGTGAATCGACGGAACCTCGGCACTGTCGGGTCCGAGGATGCAGCCGGCGAACAGTCCCGAGTCGAGCCCGACCACGTCGTGGCCGGCGGCGAGCAGACACGGAGCCATGACCGAGCCCAGGTAGCCACGGTGTCCGGTGAGGAGCACTCGCATGTCAGGTCCTTCCGAATCGTATGTTCGCCTTCTCGAGAACGAAGGCCTCGGCGTGCAGCCGCCTGCACTGCACACCCCGCAGCCGGGTGACGCCGAGGAACGCTTCTTCGTCGAACCAATCGCGGTCGATCTGGGACGGGTAGTGCTTCAACAGAACCCGGGCCTTTTCCTCCGCGACCGCTCGTATCAGAGGATGGAAGACAGTGGGGTGGGGGGTGTCGGTCTCCCATTTGAGGATCTCGTAGCCCAGCACGAGATGGTCCCGAAACACTGTCGGTACGAGTTCGGCCAGTAGCCGGTGATCCTGGTGGGCATCCCCGCGGTGTGGAGCGAACACGATGTCGGGCTCACATCGTCGCCGGAATCCCTCGAGTGCAGTCTTGATCGGCTCCCAGTATCCGGGCGCGTGCCCGTCAGGAACGTCGAGGACGTCGAGTTCGAGGTCGGCACCGGGGCACAGTGCGGTGAGCGCGTGCCGTTCCTCGATCTCTCGCCTGGAGTCGTTGCCCGACAGCACCAGGGCACGCACTCGGAGTCCTGGCGAAGTGGACGACAGAGTCAGCAGCGTCCCGCCGACGCCGATCGCGATGTCGTCACAGTGTGCGCCGAGAACGGCGATCTCGGCTACCTGCGGGGTATGGAGGTCGAGCATGACCTATGACACCGCCTGCGGTTGATCCCACACCATCCACGGATGGATGCCCTTTGCGTAATTCGCGTCGAGTTCCGCCCGCTCCTTGAAGGTGTCGGCAGGCTTCCAGAAGCCCTCGTGCCGGTATCCGAACAGGCGGCCCTCGCCCGCCAGGGTTTCGCAGACATCCGCTACCAGATCGCCGCCCGGTGGGAGAAGGTCGAAGATCTCGTGGCTGAGGACGAAGTAGCCACCGTTCTCCCAGATCGGTAGCCGACCGACCGGTATGATCTCCTTGACCTCGCCGTTATCGGCCACGTTCACGCAGTGGAACGAGGACTGCGGCGGAACGACGAGCATCGACGCCGCGGCACCGGATTCGTGGAACTTCGCGACCACGTCGTCGAGGGGAGCGTCGGTCAGGACGTCTGCGTAGTTCGCGAGAAAGTATTCGTCGCCGTCGAGGTGCCGTCGCACGCGGCGCAGTCGTTCACCGATCGCCGATTCCAGACCCGTATCGACGAACGTGATGGACCAGTCGCTGATGTCGGAATGCAGAAGCTCGATCTTGTTGGCGTGAAGGATGAAGTCGTTGGACTCCGCTTCGCGGTAGTCGAGGAAGAACTCTTTGATTGCCTCGGCGCCGTACCCGAGGCAGAGGATGAACTCCGTGTGCCCGAAGTGGGCGTAGTAGTGCATCACGTGCCACAGCAGGGGTCGGGGGCCGACCATCTGCATCGGCTTGGGGATTGCGTCGCTGCGGTCGTTTCGCATGCGCATGCCGTAGCCGCCGCAGAACAGGACAACTTTCATGTCGTGAGCCTCCTTGACACGAGGTCCGGCTGGAAACCAGCGCTGTGTAGGGAGGGGAGTGGAAAGACCAGTTCCCCGCCCCACTCTGTGATGTATCGCAGTTGTTCGGTCAGTTCTGCCTCGAGATTCCAGGGCAACGCGAGGACGACGTCCGGGCGATCCTTCTCGATCTGCTTCGGGTCGAGGATCGGAATCCGGGTGCCGGGCGTGAAACGACCGTGCTTGTAGGGATTCCGATCGACCGTATATTCGAGTAGGTCCGGACGAATTCCGCAGTAGTTCAACAGCGTGTTCCCCTTACCCGGAGCGCCGTAGCCGACGACCGTCCGGTTCTCGGTCCGGCAGTCCAGGAGGAACCCGAGCAACTGCTGTCGTACAGCCCTCACCCGAGGCTCGAGTCCGAGGTAGCCGTCGACGTCGTGCAGGCCGGCCGCCTTCTCCCGGTGCAGCACCTCGGCGACGCGGCGAGTCGGCTCCCGGCCGACGGCGCTGGGACGCGCCCAGATCCGTATCGATCCCCCGTGTGTATCCAGCAGTTCCACATCGACGACGGTGAGGCCCGCCGTCGCGAGCGCGCGGGTCGCGGACAGTACGGTGTAGTACTGGAAGTGCTCGTGATAAATCGTGTCGAACTGCGCGAGGTGGACCAGATTCAAGGCGTGGTGAACCTCGATGCTCAGCCAGCCGTCGTCTGCGACGAGGGTGCGGAGAGAGCGAGTGAATCCGAGAAGGTCCGGGACGTGCGCGTAGACGTTGTTCGCGACCACGAGTTCCGCGGGGCCGTGCTCCGCTCGAACACGGGCGGCGAGGTCCTCGTCCAGGAACGCGGTGAGAGTGGGAACCCCGCGCTCACGCGCAGCCGCACCGACGTTGTGCGACGGTTCGATTCCGAGACAGCGGATTCCGGCGGCGACGCAGTGTTGCAGCAGGTAGCCGTCGTTGCTCGCCACCTCCACGACCGACGAAGTGTCGTCGAGGCCGAGTCTGTCCGCGGCCGAGGCGACGAACCTCCGCGCGTGCTCGACCCAGGAGTCCGAGAAGGAGGAATAGTAGGCGTAGTCGGTGAAGGTGTCTTCCGGCGTGATCAGTGCAGGAATCTGCAGGAGCAAACAGTCTTCGCACAGCCGCAGGTGCAGTGGATAGGTTACTTCCGCAGTGTCCAACGCGGCTTCGGTCAGGAAGAGTTCACAAGGCGGGGTCGCGCCCAGGTCCAGGATGCTCCGCATCCGGTCGGAGTCGCACAGTCGGCAGCGCACTGCAGTCTCCCTTCACCCCGGGGAGGTCATGACGTTCCTGTCAGGTATGTCACACCACGGGTCGTCGATCCACTCAATAAACCACA
Source organism: Rhodococcus sp. P3_B8 (assembly GCF_056402775.1). Lineage (NCBI taxonomy): Bacteria > Bacillati > Actinomycetota > Actinomycetes > Mycobacteriales > Nocardiaceae > Rhodococcus > Rhodococcus sp. P3_B8. The sequence goes on along the minus strand of NZ_JBFUGT010000118.1, from coordinate 2,213 downwards.
CTTCATGTCACCGTTCAAGGCTCAAAACCAACTTTGGGTATGTTAGATGCGTGCAAAACCATTTTCGAAATTTATCGAATTAGTCCAGACAGTGGAGTAATTTGTAGCCGCGAAGAGGAGGCTGGCGGCTTCGGGGACCAATGACGCAGACGGTGGATACCCGACGATGTATTGTGAAAATTCGACCTCCAAAATGCAGGAGGCCGAACATAAATTGTCGTTGTAGGCCATATGTTCCGATGACATCGGAGGGGTGCCCGGTGCCGTTCGTCATTGTCGAACGTGAAGAGACGTTAGTCGCTGGACTGGCTGTGCGCAGCCCCAAGCGGGCGCTGGGGGAAGCGCGCGACAAGGCTCTCGAGAAGACGTGGTCCACCCTCCTCGCGCAGAATGTGGATCGCCCGTTGGCCTCTGCCTACGTTGACCACGCTCCCGAGATCAATTCGTATTACACGCAAATCGTGGGGTACGAGTGCTCCTCGATAGATCAGGTAGGGCGCGGGCACCTGGTATCGCGGATTCCTGTGGGCACCTATGCGAAGTTCTCCTCGGTCGGCACATTCCCTGATCTCTTCGACGCCCTCTGGGGGCAGATTCGAGACGCGGAGGAGTCACAGCAGATTCAACGGTCCTTCACCGGCGATTTCGAGTTCTACCCGCATGCTTTCGGGATCGATCTCTATGTGGCGATAGTGCCACCCGCCACCAGGCAGGGGCAGCAATGAGTTTCGAAATTGTCAAGCGTGAGTCGACTGATTTCGGTGGCCTCGTTCTCCCGCGCATGGAGTTGGGTTCGTCGGCGCATGCGACCGACCTGTTGAAGTTCACCCGCGAGCGCGTCCAGCTGCGCGGCGTCGAGGAACTCACCACCGTCTACGTCGCGGTCCCGGAGCTGGGATGGACGGCCGTGATCGGGTATCGCTGCATCGACCTCGACCACCTCGAGATCGGCGACGTGCTGGTGCGGGTCCCGGCCGGTTATTTCGCGAAGTTCACACCCGACGGGCGGACGTCCGACCCCATCGAAGATGTGTGGATCCAGGCCGAGGTGGCCGAGAAGGAGGGGCGCATCGAGCGCGCTTACGCGGAAGAGGTAGAGGTCTTCCGTCCTCCGAACAACGTCGAGTTGTTCATTTCCCTGACGTAATTCAGGCGCGTTGAGTACCGACCTGAAGTTTGTTTTAGTGCCTATTTTCGGCACCACAGGTGACAAATCCGGAGTAAACGCGGAAAATGAGTAGCCGCGGGGCTGTGACCGGGTGTTCGTGTGTCCAGTTCTTGGGGTCTTAACGTAACCCGTGAGTCCCCCGGAATTGCCGCACCAACTCCGATGGGAAAGCCAATGCCTGTTGAACAGCTGACGCGTCCGCAGACCGACGTACGGTCGACCGAGACCATACTCGACCGAACTCTGAGTGTCTGGGATCCCCGGTCGGAGTGTCGCTTCGTCGTGGCCCGGCCCTCCGACGAGCCGGCGCTGTGGGAAGCATATCTCGAGGGTGCCGTGACCGGCTATCGCAAGTACGGCGCCGAGAAGGCCCTCGAATACCGCCGGATACAGGACGGCGACACCACTGCAATGTTCGTTGTCGCGATCGAGCCGCAGGGCTCCGTCGCGGCGGGCGTCCGAATCCAGGGACCCTATCTTTCCGCAGATCAGGCGCATGCGATCACGGAATGGGGCACCCATCCCGGAGCTCCCGCCGTCCGCCGGATGATCGAGGACCGGTTGCCGTTCGGCGTGTTGGAGGCGAAGGGCGCGTGGGTGTCGGACAGCGCCGGCCGGCGGGGTGAACTCGTCGGCGCACTGGGCCGATTCGCCACCTATTCGATGGATCTGCTCGACGTCCAGTTCATGCTCGCAACCGCGGCGGCCCACGTTCTGGACACGTGGCGGTCCTCCGGCGGGGTGGTGGCCGACCATATTGCTCCTGTGCCTTACCCCGATGACCGCTACGAGACGCGGCTGATGTGGTGGGATCGGAGTAGGCGCAGGGGCCGCGCCGAATCCGTGCAGTTGGCCCAACTGTTACTCACGACGTCCCGCTCGACGCCGTCGGCGGACACCGCGACGGGGACGGGAGGAAACGTCGTCCGGCCGATGCGGAGCGTCTCGTGAACGAATCCCGCGGTGACTACACCGCACTGCTGTTCGACGAGGGCCACTCCGGGGACGCGGCGGTACTCGACCGTCTCCGCCGCGACCCCGCGGT
>NZ_JBFUGT010000117.1:0-19197 GCF_056402775.1 Rhodococcus sp. P3_B8 | reverse complement strand
CCCGACTGGTTACGCGCCACCGGGGGCGCGCCTGCGGGGCGTCCGGGCGGCGGGCCCGGACGACGCGGCGGGGGACCCGGCGGACGCCCACCACCCTGCGGCGGCGGACCGGGACGACGAGGCGGCGGGCCGGGGGGACGGCCACCACCCTGCGGGGGYGGAGGCGRCATCCGACGCGGCGGCGGGCCGCCCGATCGGCCCGGCGGGGGCCCACCCGCAGGCTGTCCGCCGCGGGGTGGTGGACCTCCGGGGCGTCCCTGTGGCGGGGGGCCACTCGGTCGTCTCGGTCCGTTCGGTCGATCACCCGGGGCGTTGCTGCGGGGGGAACTCACGTACAAATCTCCAGTGGTTGTGGACCGGCTTCAGTCCTGCGTTACGTCTGTGGGCACTCTTCTGCCCGCGTCCGTGTTCGGGCGTGTCTACTCGCTCGCGGTTCGACGGCTCGGAGGCCGCGGCCGTGGCGACGAACGCCTGGGCCGTTTCGGTTCGGGCACGGTACCGAGAACATAGGACTGGACCAAATGGTTCCAGCTGCATGTCCGGCACACCTCGACCACGTGAACCGAGAACTCCTCCTGAGTGGACGCGAGACGCACCAGCTCCTCGGCCGTACGAGCCGAACCCGACACCGGGCCCAACTTGTCACCGAAGACCCAGGAGACCAGAGTCAACTGCTCCTTACGGCAGATCGGGCACACCACATCACTGCCCTTGCCGTGGAACTTTGCGGCACGAAGCAGGTAGGGGCTGGCGTCACACACCTCCGTGACACCCGTCCTGCCCGAGTAGACCTCGGCCAGGAGTGACCGGCGCTGAAGCGCATAGTCCACCACCTGCCGCTGTATCCGCACGGAGACCAGAGTACGTGCGTCGCGTCCGGAGAGAAGGGGTCGGTCGAGTGACGCTGGTCAAACACGGTTGCCGCACTACGATGCCGGTGTGGCCTCAGGACCGTCCTCGCAGACTCGCGCACGTGACCTCGATCGGGTCAACGCATGCAGCCAGCTCGACGCCGCCTACGCCGACGGGCAGCTCGGCGCCGGCGAGTACCACGACCGCACCGCCCAGGCCATGTCGGCGAAGACCCTCGCCGAACTGAACCTGCTGATCAGCGACCTGCAGCTGCCGTCGTCGATCACCGCACAGGCACCTGTCCGGACACCGGGATCGCCCCACCGGGCATTGCGGATCGCGCTCGCCTGCGGTGCGGTGATCACGGTCGGCGCGGTCGGTCTCGCGCTCACCGAGCAGGACGGCCCGGACCCCGCCACGCCACCGGTCCCGGTGCAGGTCGACAAGCCACTCGCCCAGCCGGAGGTCGAGGTGCCCGCGGTGGAACCGATCATCGTGGGCCAGGCGCAGCCCCTCACCCAGGACGGGATCCACGCCCTCTTCGAGCAGTACCGGCAGAAGTTCGGCGACCTCACCGTCCACGAACTGGGGTTGTACGACGAGTACGCGATCCTGTCGCGGACAGCCCCGGACGCGCCCGACAAGGTCGACCGGTACGACTTCCGCGGCGGGTTCAAGCCGTCGGGCATCCGCACGCAGCGCCTCCCCGGAACCGGCGAGGTCGACCTCGCGCAGGTAAACGTGCCGGCACTCGTCGCGCTCATCGCCGACGCACCCCGGCTGGTCGGAGTCCCGGACGGCACCATCGGGCACGTTCTCCTCGCCGACGGCGGCAAGGGACCGACGATCAACGTGTACGTCTACGACAAGCAACAGACCGGCGGGGGCTACCTGCGGGCGACGCTCGGCGGAGACGTATGGCAGGTGAACCCCGCGAACTAGTTCTAAGATCCACCCGTGGCCAGCCGATACCCACCGAACACGCGGGCACGCGACGTCGATCGAGCCAACACGTCCGCACTGCTCGACGCCGCGTTCGGCGACGGCCAGATCAACGAGGCGGAACACCGCGCGATGTCCGAACTCGCCGCGGAGGCGCGCACCCTCGCCGACCTCGAGGTCCTGGTCAGTGACCTGCAAAGGCCCGCCGACGCACCACCGGACGCACGTCCCCCACGCGACACCGCCAAGCACTGGTTCCCGGCCGCCGTCGCCGTCGCCGCAGTGGTGGCGGCCGTCGGCGCCTTCACGCTCGTCGACAGCGACGACGCGCAGGCCACCGTGCCCCCCCGTCGCGCAGCAGGTCGATTTCGATTCCGTCGAACCGTTGGTCGTCGCGACACCGAATCCCGTCACCCCCGAGGGCATGAAGGTGTTCCTCGACCGGTACCGCGCCAAGTTCGGCGACCTGATCGTCGACGACCTCACCCTCTACGAGGGCGGCCACGCCAGCCTCGAACGCGCGCTTCCCCTCGAACCGAACCGGATGGTCCGCTACGACTACCGCGGCGGGTTCACGCCGTCGGGAACCCCGACCACCCGGAAGGTCGACACACCCGTGTTCGACCTGTCGACGCTGAACCTCGATCGGATCGGCGGAACGGTCGTGGGTGCCCCGGTGAGCCTCAACGTCCCCGACGGAGAAGTCAGCCACATCTCGTTCGAAGCCGACGAGGACGGCCCCAGCGTGTCGATCTACGTGACCAACGAATTCAGCGAGAGCGGACACATGGAACTCGCCCCGTCCGGTGAGCCTTTGAGCGTCTACCCCTTCGGCCGATAGGACGCAGATGCCCAGGACCACACTCGCGGGAATCCGCGCCCGCGACTCCGACCGCGCCGACGCCTGCGGGATGCTCGACGCCGCGCTCGCCGACGGGCAACTGTCCGCGGAGGAACACGCCTCCCGCACCTCCACGGCGATGCGGGCGAAGACGTTCGACGAACTGGACCGCCTCATCGGGGACCTCCAGATCCCCGGCCGGCTCGCGGCCAGCCCCGTCGTGTCGCCGCGACGCCGTCGCTCGTCGCGGCGGTGGGTGTATGCCGCGGTCCTCGTCGTCGCCGCAGCTGCCGTGGGCGGCATCGCCGGGGCCGTCGCGAACAGCGACCTCGGCCCGGCGAAATCGGTGCCGAAGCTCACCACCGGCGCCGGGCTGCACTTCTTCCTCGACGAGTACCGCGCCGAATACGGCGACACCGTCGCCGACGAACTCGGCCTCTACCCGGCCCACGCCGTCTTCGACCGGCCGTCCGCCGGCAACGCCCGGCAATCCGACTCCTACCTCTACGACGGCGAATTCGACGACTGGGGCAGCTCCTCCACCCGATCCGACGACGAGAAGTCCTTCGACCTCGGCACCGTCGACCAGGTTGCGATCGCCCGCCTGCTCGCCGGGGCACCCGAAACCCTGCGCGTCCCCGACGGCGCGGTGGAGATCGTCTCCTTCCGGTACGAACCCGGGTCCGACGACGGACCGCCGACCATCTCCATCCACGTGAAGAACGCCGCCGGCCACACCGGACACATGGTCGTCGGATTCGACGGCGAACCGTTCGACATCTACCCCTACGAGGACTGAGCGTCCGGGGTCGTGCCCGCTGGGTTCCGTCGGCCGCTGGTTGGTCGCCCGATGTGACATTCGTTCAGTCAGACGGCACCGGTGTGACATTCGGCGACGCAGCCGGACACCCGGACCGGTGTTAACAACCTGTGACGGCTTGTCCCATGTATCGAGCGCGCGTATCCTCCTATATATCGGTGCGATATAGTTTTGAATCGCATCACGCGGTTAGGTCGGGCGACTCAGGGGGTGGACGTGCTCGAATTGGCAATTCTCGGGCTGCTCCACGAGTCACCCATGCACGGATACGAGCTGCGCAAACGGTTGACGGGACTACTGGGTGCATTTCGCGCCTTTTCGTACGGTTCCCTCTACCCGACGCTCCGACGCATGCAGGCAGACGGTTTGATCGCCGAGGACGCAGGCCCTCCGGGGACCGTCAAGCGTCGCGCCCGCCGCGTCTACCAGCTCACCCCGATCGGCAAGGAGCGGTTCAAGGAACTGGTCGCCGACACGGGTCCGCAGAACTACACCGATGACGGATTCGGCGTTCATCTCGCCTTCTTCAGCCGCACTCCCGCAGAGGCGCGGATGCGGATTCTCGAAGGCAGACGACGCCAGGTCGAGGAGCGTCGTGAGGCGCTTCGCGACGCGATCGGAAAAGCGAGCGGCACGCTGGATCGCTACACCAAGCAGCTCCACCAGCTCGGTCTCGAATCCAGTGAGCGTGAAGTGCGCTGGCTCAACGAGCTGATCGCCGCCGAGCAATCGACAGCAACACCTAAGAAAAAAGGAGAACCCGACCATGGGTGAGAACAGCACCGCGGTGCGCGTGGCCATTGTGGGCGTGGGGAACTGTGCCTCGTCCTTGGTTCAGGGCGTGCAGTACTACAAGGACGCCGACGAGACGGCGACCGTTCCCGGCCTCATGCACGTCAAGTTCGGCAAGTACCACGTGCGCGACGTCCAGTTCGTCGCCGCGTTCGACGTCGACGCCAAGAAGGTCGGATTCGACCTGTCCGAGGCCATCTTCGCCAGCGAGAACAACACCATCAAGATCGCCGACGTCCCGCCGGCCGACGTTCCGGTGTTGCGCGGCCCCACCCTCGACGGCATCGGCAAGTACTACGCCGAGACCATCGAGATCTCCGAGGCCGAGCCCGTCGACGTCGTCAAGGCTCTCAAGGACGCCAAGGTCGACGTGCTGGTCTCGTACCTTCCCGTGGGTTCCGAGGACGCCGACAAGTTCTACGCCCAGTGCGCCATCGACGCGAACGTCGCGTTCGTCAACGCCCTGCCCGTGTTCATCGCTTCCGACCCCGAGTGGGCTGCGAAGTTCAAGGACGCCGGCGTCCCCATCGTCGGTGACGACATCAAGTCGCAGGTCGGCGCCACCATCACCCACCGCGTGATGGCGAAGCTCTTCGAAGACCGCGGCGTGCAGCTCGACCGCACGATGCAGCTGAACGTCGGCGGCAACATGGACTTCAAGAACATGCTCGAGCGTGACCGCCTGGAGTCGAAGAAGATCTCCAAGACGCAGGCCGTGACGTCGAACCTGACGCGCGACCTCGGTCCGGGCAACGTGCACATCGGCCCGTCGGATCACGTCGGCTGGCTCGACGACCGCAAGTGGGCGTACGTCCGCCTCGAGGGTCGCGCCTTCGGTGACGTTCCACTGAACCTGGAGTACAAGCTCGAGGTCTGGGACTCCCCGAACTCGGCCGGCATCATCATCGACGCCGTCCGCGCAGCCAAGATCGCCAAGGACCGCGGCATCGGTGGACCCGTCTACCCGGCGTCCGCGTACCTGATGAAGTCCCCGCCGGTCCAGATGGCGGACGACAAGGCTCGCACCGAGCTCGAGGCGTTCATCATCGACGCGTAGTTCACCACGCAGCAATATCGGGCGAATGCACCTTTCGTCGTCTTCACGGCGATGAAAGGTGCATTCGCCTTTGTGTTCGATTTCTTGTCAGACCCTCCCTCTACGGTGACACCCAGGATTCATCGAGGGAGGCGTGATGTCCGACAACACTTTCGATCGAGAGATCGACGACGCTTGGACCGAGCTCCAGGACCGTCTGACCGGGTACGTGCACGCTATGGAGGACGACGACGAACTGGTGCTGCAGTCGCAGTACGACAGCGTCGACGACGGCCTCGTCGAGACCGCCGCGTGCGTGCGGTTCTTCGCGTGGGCCGGCGACAAGGTGCGGTGCGAGGTGCCGTCCAACCGCTTCCTGCACCCGGCGCGGGCGCTCACCGAGGAGGAGCACGATCGGCTGATCGAGCTCGGCTGGAACCGCCCCGACCAGTGCGAGCACGTCGACGAGGGCAACGGTTCCGCGTCGTACTACCTCGACGCCGACCGGGAGGACGCCCACCTGCTGGCGTCGATGACGGTCACCGTGTTCCGGGAGATCTGGGACCTTCTGCATCCCTCGTTCCTGAAGGCGATCACCGGTGGCCGGGACGAGACTCCGGAGTTCGGCTCTGCTGACGCCCCGGCCCAGCTGCGTGACGGCGCCGGGTTGCGCGACCGTGTCGATGCCGCGGTCGAATCGATGCTCGATCAGGCACCGGGCAAGGACGCGGACGGCGACATCCTCGTGTGGGTCGGCGACCTCCCCACGTATGTGCGGGTGATCGAGGAGGACGCCCGCGTCGAGGTGTTCGCCCGCGTGGTCCACACGATCAGCGATCGCACGCGCACCGCGGAGGCGCTCGCCGACCTCAACCGCCAGTGGCCCGACATCAAGTTCCTGCTCATCGTCGACAACGTGGTTGCCGTCATGCGCGTCGACGGGTCACCGTTCGTCGCGGATCATCTGGTGTCGGTGTTCCGGATGTTCGAGCATTTCGTGGACACCGTCGACGACGCGTTCGCCGAAAAGCTCGGCGGCAAACTCAATTCCACACCCGGCGCCACGTCCTCGTACGCCGACCACGAATGCGAGGACGAGTTCCCCGCCGCGCTCGTGACCCTGATCCACCTCGACTCGGAGAGCGGGCTCGACCCGGACGACGTGGCGGAGATCTGCGGACGCGACCGCGACACCATCCTCGAGTTCCTCCGGCTCTGCACCGAGCAGGAGTTCGAGTGGCGTCACAACGCGGAACTCGCCCGCGACGAGGAGCCCGAAGAGGCCGACATGTGCGAGGACGAGGCGACGGCCTGGGCGAAGACGAAGGAAAGCCTCCGCGCCGCGCTGCGGGTTGTGGTGCTGCCGAACAGGACTCCGCCGCGCGGCGGGATTCAGAACCTCGGCTAACCCGGCAGCGGGATGATGACGCCCGGGAGGATTTCGATCTGGGTCGGCGCCGGGACGGGTGCGGGCACCGGGGGGACGGGCGGGACCGGGACGGCCGGGGGCGGAACCTCGACGGGCGCCGGGGTGGGGGCACCGGGCGGCGGGACAACCCCACTGGTGCCGGTTCCCGTTCCGTCGCCGCTGGTTTGACCGGACCACGTGGGCACACCGGCCTGGCCGCCGATCGGGTCGGGCCACGGGAAGTCTTCCCAATCGGTGTCTTCGAGGGCGCCGTCCATCGTGTCTTTCCAGATGTCGGACGGCAGACCCGAACCGTAGATCAGGCCGCCCCAGCTGTTGTTGATGGCGGTGGCGTCGGCCTTGCCGATCCACACCGCCGTCGCCAGCGACGGCGTGTAACCGACCATCCAGGCGTCCTTGTTCTCACCGGTGTCCCCGAGCTGCGCCGTGCCGGTCTTCGCCGCGGACGGGCGTCCCCCCGCCAGGGCGTGGCCACGCGAGTAGGAGGCGATCGGCATCAGAGCTTGGCTGATGTTGTCGGCCACCGCGGCATCGAGCCGGCGCTCACCCGGGCTCGGCGCACGGTCCAGGAGCACGACGCCGTCGGCGGTCACGACCCGCTGCACGAAGTACGGCTGGTGGTAGATGCCCGACGCCGCGAGAGTCGCGTACGCGGACGCCATGTCGATCGGCCGCGACAGGTACTGGCCTAGGACGATGCCGCCCTCGGGTTCGCCGCCGTTCTCGCTGAGCGTCTTGCCCTGCACCCCGGGGATGAACTCGGGGATCCCCGCCTTGTGGGCGGCGTCGGCGATGGCTTGCGGACCGTTGTCCAGCGACATCATCAACCGGTAGAAGCTCGTGTTCAGCGACCGCTTCGTCGCCTCGGCGATGGTGCACGTGCCGCAGGACTCGCCCTCGACGTTGCCGATCTGCACGCTGCCGACCGTCAGCGGAGCACTGCTGAAGCGGGCGGAGAGGGGGATGCCCTGTTCCAGTGCGGCGGCCAGGCCGAACACCTTGAATGACGACCCGGTCTGCAACGGCGCCTGGGCGTAGTCGAAGCCGGCGCCGTCCTCGCCGCCGTAGTACGCGCGCACCCCGCCGGTGCGGGGATCGATCGACACGACTGCGGTCCGCAGCCCCGGATCCTCCCCTTCGAGGTTGTCGTGGACGGCCTCGATCGCGGACTGCTGCGCCCTCGGATCGATCGTGGTGGTGATCTGCAGACCCTCGGTGTTGAGAGTCTGCTCGGAAATCCCCGCGTCCGACAATTCGCGCAGCACCTGGTTGCGGATCAGGCCGTCGGGCCCCGGCGCGGAGTTGGCGTCGGTGGGCCGGTTGGACGGGGCGGTGACCGGGAATTCGGTCGCGCTGCGGTCCTGCTGAGCGAGCACACCCATCGCGACCATGCCGTCGAGGACGTAGTTCCAGCGGGCCTGCAGCTGGTCGAGGTTGGCCTCGGGGTCGAGGTAGGACGGGCTCTGGATCACGGAGGCGAGCACCGCGCCCTCGGCCACCGACAGGTCGCCGACGGGCTTGTCGAAGTAGGCGCGCGACGCCGCCTCGATGCCGTACGCGCCGCGGCCGAAATAGATGGTGTTCAGGTAGGCGGCGAGGATCTCGTCCTTGGACCACTCGCGGGCCATCTTGGTGGAGATCACGAGTTCGCGCATCTTGCGGTACACGTTGCGGTCCGCGCCGACCAGCACGTTCTTCACGTACTGCTGCGTGATCGTCGACCCGCCGCCCGCGCTTTCCTTGCCGAGGACGTTGTCGCGGGCGGCACGCATGAATCCGGTGACGGAGAAGCCGGGGTTGGAGTAGAAGTTGCGGTCCTCCGCCGACAGGACGGCGTCGCGGACGTGCTGAGGAATGGCGTCGAGCGCGATCTCGGTGCGGTTGCCCTCCGGCGGGATCACCTTGGTCAGCTCGGTGGTGCCGTCGGCGGCGAAGACGGTGGCCACCTGATTGGTCTTCATGTCCGACGGGCGCGGGACCTCGGCGCGGACGTAACTGACCAGGAACCCGACGAGGGGGACGACCAGCAGCAACGCGATCACGACCAGGCTGACCCGGCGGACCGTGCGCCACCGGTTGCGCTTCTTCTGCCCGTCCGGTGGTGGAGTGGTCGTGTCAGCCGCACCGTCGTCCACGGGCGGTGTGCCCCCCGGTTCGGAGGCATGATTGCCCGTCGCGTCGTTGCCAGAACTCACTTCCACACTCCCGGTCAGTTATCCGGTCACGGAGGATCATCGCACCCACCCGTACGTATGTTATGTGAACGGCCTCGAGTGTGACGCTCGCCGCGCTAACGGTCAGCAAATATCCATACCGACCGTACTGTTTCAGTGCACCCGATTCCGGGCGACGATCGCCAGCCCCGACAGCACCAGGCATCCGAGCAACACCAGCGCGGGGGTGACGCCGGGGTCGCCGCGGACGACCTCGACGACAGCGGCGATGAACGCCATCACCGTGAAGAACCCGAGGACGCCGATCAGAACCTCGAGCCGCTGCCGCTTCGCCACCGGATGCATGGCCGACACCTTTCCCCTCGCTCCGCTCGACCGTCAGCTCTTCACGCCGCCGGCCGTCAGGCCCGACACGATGCGACGCTGGAACAGCAGCACCATGATCACCAGCGGAATGGTGACGATCGTGCCCGCCGCCATGATCGCCGCGTACGGCACGACGTGCGGGTCGTTGCCGGAGAACCGGGCGATCGCGACCGTGACCGGTTCGGTGGCATCGCTGGAGAGCTGGCTGGCGAGCAGGTATTCGTTGACGGTCGCGATGAACGCGAGGATGGCGGTGGTGAACAGGGCGGGCGCCGCGAGCGGCAACATCACCAGACGGAACGCCTGACCGCGGCTGGCGCCGTCGATCCGGGCCGCCTCCTCGAGCTCCCAGGGGAGTTCCTTGAAGAACGACGTCAGCGTGTAGATGGTCAGCGGCAGGACGAACGAGATGTTCGGGATGATCATCGCCTGGTAGGTGCCGATCCAGCCGATGTTCGTGAACAGCTGGAACAGCGGGGTGACGAGGGCGACGACGGGGAACATCGACGCGCCGAGCACGATCCCGACCACCACGTATTTGAACCGGAACTCGATGCGGGCCAGCGCGTAGGCGGTGAAGATGCCGACGGCGAGGGCGACGACGGTGGTGATACCGCCGATGATCATGCTGTTGACGACGGCCCGGGTGAAGTTGTTGCCGCTGCTCGTCGACAACGCGTTCTGGAAGTTCTCGAGCGTGACGTGCGTGGGCCAGGGTGTGGTGTCGAACGTGTAGTCGGGGTCGCGGAACGCCGTCACCATCATCCAGTAGAACGGGGCAAGCCCCCAGACGAGGATGATCGCGACACCGATGTAGATGCGGGAGTTCTTGAAAGCGAACCGCTTCGGACGGTTGCGGCGGACGGGCCTGCTCGGGAGTTCGAGCTCCGGGGCGCGATGGGTCACGACTTCGGCCCCTTTCGCTGGGCTTCCTGAGTCTCGACGGCGTTGGCACCGAGGAATTTCACGAGGACGAACGCCACCGCGAAGATCAGGAGGAACGTGATGGTGGAGAGCGCGGACGCGCTGTTGAATCCTTGCCGCACCTGGTCGACCACGAGGATCGACACCGTCGTGGTGGCGGGGTTGCCGCCGGTCAGGATGGCGGGGAGGTCGTACATGCGCAGGGCGTCCATCGTGCGGAACAGGATCGCGACCATCAGCGCCGGCTTCACCAGCGGGAGCGTGATCTGCCGGAACCGCTGCCACGCGGAGGCGCCGTCGACCCGAGCCGCCTCGTACACGTCCTGCGGGATCATCTGCAGGCCGGCGAGGATCAGCAGGGCCATGAAGGGGGTGGTCTTCCAGACGTCCGAGATGATCACCGCGAATCGCGCGGGCCACGCGTCCGACGTCCACAGAATTTCGGTGCCGAGGAGGCGGTTGGCGATGCCGTCGTAGGCGAAGATGAAGTACCAGAGCTTGGCGGTGACCGCGGTCGGGATGGCCCACGGGATCAGGACCGCCGCACGCAGCAGGGCGCGGCCCTTGAACGTCTTGCCCATGATGATCGCCATCCACAGGCCGATCGCGACCTCGAGGCCCACCGTGACGACCGTGAAGAACGCGGTGTTCCCGACGGCCGACCAGAACTGCGAGCCGAGCGTGCCGGGCGGACACGCCACGGCCACCCCGCTCGGGGAGGTGCACTGCTGCAGAATCCAGTGCGTGTAGTTGGTGAACCCGGCCCAGCCGCCCTCGACGAACATGCCGGTCGTCGGATCGAGTCCCGCGTCCTTCTGGAACGACATCACCACTGCCCGGATCACCGGGTAGCCGATGACGACGGCCAGCACGGCCAGCGTCGGGACGACGAACAGCCACGCGCGGCGACTGCTCAGCCCAAAGCGTCGCCTGTTCTCGTTCACCTCACGCGAACCGCGGCCGGGGTCGTTATCCCCGGCCGCGGGACGGGCCGGCGCTCCACTGGTGGTCCCAGTCGGAACGGCCATGTTCACTCCTGTGCTCTACGAGCCTGCGGACTGGATGCCGGACTGCATGTCCGTGATCGCCTGATCCACCGACTTCTCACCCTTGATGGCAGCGTAGGCGTTGTCCTGCACGGCCTTCGACACGGCGGGGTAGAACGGCGTGACCGGACGGGGGACGGCGTTCTCGATCGACACCTTCAGCGTCGGCATGAACGGGTAGGCCGCGATGATCTCCGGGTCGTCGTACAGCGCAGCGCGGACCGGCGGCAGCGAGCCCAGCGCGATGATCCGCTGCGCCTGCTCACCCTGCAGGAAGGTCAGGAAGTCGCGGGCCGTGGCCTTGTTCTCGGAGTACGCGCTGATGGCCGCGTTGTAGCCACCGAGGGTCGAGGCGCCGATGCCGTCCTTGCCGGGCAGCGGGGCGACCGCGAACTTGCCCTTGACCGCGGACGAATCCTTGTCGGCGGTGCCGTACACGTACGGCCAGTTGCGCAGGAACAACGCCTTGCCGTCCTCGAACGCCTTCTGGCTCTCGGGCTCCTTGAACGTGGTGTCCTGGGCCGGGATGTCACCGTTCTTGAAGTTGTCGACCAGCACCTGCAGGCCTGCGCGGGCCTCGGGGCTGTCGACGGTCGGCGTCTTGCCGTCCTCGCCGACGAACGAGCCGCCGTACGCGTTGATGACCTCGGCGGTGTTCACCGTCAGGCCCTCGTACGGTGCGAACTGACCGGCGTAGCAGTCGATGTTGTTGGTCTTCGCGACCTCACACGCGGCGGCCAGCTCGGCCCACGTCTTCGGTGCGGCGGGCAGCAGGTCGCTGCGGTAGTACAGCAGGCCGCCGTTGGTGTTCTTCGGCGCGGCGTATTGGGTGCCGTTGTAGGTGGCGCTGTCGACCGTGGCGGGGAGAATTCCGGTGTTGTCCACCGCGAACTCGCCGGTCAGCGGCTGCAGCCAGCCCTTGGCCGCGAACTCCGCGGTCCAGGGGACGTCGAGCGCGACGACGTCGTAGTCGGACTGCTTGGCCTGCAGGTGCTGGACCAGGTCGTCGTGCGCCTGATCGGCGTCATTCGACTGCTCCTTGAACGTCACCTGCTCGTCCGGGTGCTCGGCGTTCCACACGTCGATGATCTGGCGGACGACACCGGTCTCGGTGGTGTCCTTGCCCTCGACGTACGTGATGGGTCCGCGACCGTCGAGGTTCTCCGACGTGGAGTCGCTGCCGCTGTCGCTCGAGCAAGCGGTGAGCGTGACCAGCGAGGCAGCGGTGGCAAACACCGCGGCGCGCCGGACCGCTCTCGAAATCTGAACCATGGAGTCTCCCCGTAGGTAGATGTGGATGAACCCGTTACCGGCACGACAGAACTCGCGGCACCGGCGCGGTGTCGGAACATACTGTGGCATGGAACACCGTCGAAGTGCCGCATTACCCCCGACCTGAATCGGTCACGAGCCGTTCCGTTCACCGCCGGTTCAGCTCAGCCGGTAGCCCTCGGACGCCGAGAACAGGTGCACCTGGGACGGGTCGACGTGCAGTTTCACCAGGTCACCCTTGCGGGGCGGGTTCCGCCAGTCGGCGCGGGCCACCAACTGCTGCGTCTCCCCGTTGACGGTGCTGCGGCCGTAGATGTAGGCGTCGGATCCGAGTTCCTCCACCACCGCGACCTCCATCGGGATACCGGTGGTCGACAGTTCCAGGTGTTCGGGGCGGATCCCGACGACGACCTCACGTTCGTCGGTATCCGCGCGCAGCTGCCGGGGCAGCGGAATGGTCGCGTCGCCGAGCACGACCCCGTCGGGGGTGATCGGCAGCGTGAAGAGGTTCATCGACGGCGACCCCATGAAGCCGGCGACGAACACGTTGGCGGGCCGGTTGTAGAGGTCGCGGGGCGACGCGCACTGCTGCAGCACCCCGTCCTTCAGCACCGCCACCCGGTCGCCCATCGTCATGGCCTCGACCTGGTCGTGCGTCACGTACACCATCGTCGTCTCGAGCCGGCGCTGCAGCTGCGCGATCTGGGTGCGCGTCTGCACGCGGAGCTTCGCGTCGAGGTTGGACAGCGGCTCGTCCATCAGGAACACCTGCGGCTGCCGGACGATGGCACGTCCCATCGCGACGCGCTGCCGCTGACCGCCGGACAGCGCTTTCGGCTTGCGGTCCAGGTACGGCTCGAGGTCGAGGAGTTTCGCCGTCTCCTCCACACGCGTGCGGATGTCGTCCTTCGCGGCGCCGGCGAGCTTGAGCGCGAAACCCATGTTCTCGGCCACCGACATGTGCGGGTACAGCGCATAGTTCTGGAACACCATCGCGATGTCGCGTTCCTTGGGTTCCTGGGTGGTGACGTCGCGGTCACCGATGAGGATCCGTCCGCTGTGGACGTCCTCGAGCCCGGCCAGCATCCGCAGCGACGTCGACTTGCCGCAGCCGGACGGGCCGACGAGGACCAGGAACTCACCGTCCTCGATCTTCAGGTCGAGCGTATCGACGGCCGGTTTGTCCGAGCCGGGGAACAGGCAGGTGGCACCGTCATAGGTCACTGTGGCCATGAACGTCGAAGTCCCTTCTACCCGGCGCCGCGCACAGGTGCGTGAGAATGTACCTGTTGACGCACTTTCTCACTCACCTACGGGTCGGTGGATGATCGGCTCGCGCAACCGCCGTCAGGCCTCGTCGCGAAGCCACCGATGACGATTCGGCCGAATTAGCCTCGGTCCGAATCATGTTGGTGGCATTCATCTACAGGTTTCTCCACAGCTGGGGATGAATGTGCCGATGAATCGGCGCGGTGAATTCCGCGTGAACACCACGAGTCGCCGGCGCAACCGCAACGAGACCTCCTGCCGCAAGGGGCGCTTCGCGCCCGTGCGCCTTTATGGTTGCCCTAGCTACCAGAACGGCGCACGGGTGGCGGAGCCGCCTCGAACCGGTCCGGGCTGTCCACGACACCCGCGCTGCAGGCGGTCAGGCGGGGTTCGGCGCGGGTCGTGCGAACCCGAACCAGGTCGGTGCCGTCCGGGTGCCGGACCAGGACGTCGGTGTCTCCGTCCGGGCGTGGGACCGCCGACAGCGGGATCACGTCGTCGAGTCCGAGCAGCGACCGCTCGGCCCGCACGGTGTGCTCGGCGAACTGCATCACCGGGTCGTCGGTGCACCGGCCGCGATAGTGCTCGAGCACCACGCGTCCGCGATCGTGTTCGGCGACAATGTGTTCCGCGGACTCCGCGGTGACCCGGCCGTAGTAGATGCCCGACGGCAGGCACACCACGGTCGCGGCGAACCGGTCGCCGCCGACGTGCGTCGACTCCCAGACCCGTCCGTCGCGGTGGCCGAGGCCGGTGACGACGGGGCGTCCGAACGACGCGCAGCAGGCGTCCTTCTTGCCGTGGGTGCAGACGAGGAACAGTGACTCGGTGGGGTCGAGGCGTTCCCCCACTCCGGGTGGCAGGTCGAGATCGAGGTCGAGCAGCTCCCGGTCCTCACGCACCAGCAGACGCTCCGCCCAGCCGTCGGCTCGTCCGGGACGCACGAGGTAGACGTGACGTCCGGCGGCGACGTCGCGGCGCTGCCGGGTGCGGATCAGCACCGGACGCACTCCCGCGTCGGCGCACCGGGCGGCGAGCGCGTCGCCCAGGACAGGGTCGAGGCGGCTCTGCCGGAGCCGGTCGCGGCCCCACGGTCCGGGTTGCTCGATCAGCAGCCAGCCGCGCACCCGGGGCGCGGTGCCGCACAACGGCTCCTGGAGTGACCGGGAGAGCGCCGCGCAGGCCGGTGGCCTCCACCCCTCGGGCGACATCGTCGTCTGCACGCTCACGCAGCAGACTGTATAAGGTTAGGTTCGCCTATCTTCTACCCCCTTCGAGATCGAGGTCCAGGATGCGTTCAGCCACGTGCTCTCCGAATGTCACCGACGTCCAATGGCAGGAGATCGTCGACGCCCTGACGCGACGCGAATTCGGGGCCGGGCTGGGAGCAGCCGCACTGGCCGCCCTCACCGCCGCCTGCGCGCGACCCGACGCGGCAACCGGCAGTGACAGCGGCGCCCAGCGCACCGTCACCCACGCCATGGGCACGACGACGGTGAGCAACCGGCCCAGTCGCATCGTCGCCCTCGACAGCCTGCCTATCGACACCGTCGTCACGCTCGGGAAGACACCGGTCGGGGCTGCTCAGGCCGGTTCCGCCGACGCGCTGCCCGCCTACCTGGGCGGCGGTCTCGACAGCACCACCGTCGTCGGATCGATCGCCGAACCGAACCTCGAGGCGATCGCCGCGCTGCAGCCCGACCTCATCCTCAGCAGCAAGCAGCGGCACGGCGACCTGTACGACGCGCTGTCCGCGATCGCGCCCACCGTCTTCTCCGTGTCGCCTGCGGTCGACTGGCAGGGGACGCTGCGGCTGTTCGCCGAGGCCATGGGTGAGACGGAAGCAGCCGAGCAGAAGCTGTCGGCGTTCCACGCTCGCGCCGCCGCGTTGACCGAAACCAACCGGGGACGCACCGCGCACGTCATCCGCGTGATGGACGACGGTCTGCGCCTGCACGGGCCCGGCACCTTCTCCGGTTCCGTGCTGACCGCGGCCGGCTACACCATCACCGGGCAGCCGTGGGACGCGAAGAACGACATGTCCGAGATCTCGCTCGAGAACGTCGGCCAGATCGACTCCGACATCGCGTTCGTCGCCAACACGTCCGCACCGGGAGAACTGGGGATCGACCCCGTCCTCATCGGGCAGATGGGGCCGTCACGACGCGACGGCATCCGCCAGACCGACTACCGGGTGTGGATCACCGGCATCGGCCTCACCGGCGCAAACCTGATCCTCGACGACCTCGAGCGGCTGTAGGCGGCTCCGCCGCCCGTGCGCCTTTTTGGTAGCGCCGACGACCAGAAAGGCGCACGGGGGCTAGCCTGCCTGGGTGAGTTCCGACAAGATGCTGACCCGCATCGGTGGGCTCCTCCGGCAGGCGGAATCCACCGACAACCCGCACGAGGGCGAGGCCTTCATGGCCGCCGCCCAGCGGCTCGCCACCGCCTCCTCGATCGACCTCGCGGTGGCGCGCGCACACGCGGCGGGCCGGGAGAAGCGCGCCACTCCCACGCAGCGCCTGATCACCATCGGTGAACCGGGGAAGAAGGGTCTGCGCACGTACGCGCAACTGTTCCTGGTGATCGCCGCCGCCAACGACGTCCAGTGCGACATCGCCCAGACGTCGGCCGTCATCTACGCGTACGGGTTCGCCGGCGACATCGACGTCTGCGAAGCCCTGTACGCGAGCCTGCTGATCCAGATGGTCCGGGCGTCCGACTCCTACATCAAGTCGGGGGAGTACCGCGGCGAGACGACGGTGCGGACGCAGGTCGAGAAGCGCGGACGCCGCCGCGTCGCGACACGGGTGCGGCGCCCCGTCGCCGGTGTCACCGCCCGGTTGAACTTCCAGCTCGCCTACGCCGCGCGGATCGGGCAGCGCCTCGCCGACGCCAAGAAGGAGGCCGAGGAGCAGGCGGTGTCCGTGCCGGAGTCGTCGGCGGAGACGGCGCTGGTCCTGCGCGACAAACAGCTCGAGCTGAAGGACTACTACTCGGAGAACTCGCAGGCCCGCGGCACGTGGCGCGGAGGGCGGGCGTCCGCAGGACATTCGTCGAGCGCCCGCCGGGCAGGCGACCGCGCCGCCCGCACCGCCCGCCTGAGCAACTCACCCGAACTGTCGACCGCCCGCAAGCAGATCCCGTCGTGAAGCGACCCCGCGACACTCAGCGGACCGCCGTGTACGACGCGGAAGGCCTCGTGCGCACCATGTTCGACCGCGCCGACGAGCGCGGGCTGCGCGTCGTGGACGTGATGGGGTCGCAGGTGACGCTGCCGGTGGAACGCAAATTCGCGTCGATCGACTCGGTGCAGGACTACGTAGACCGGGTGCTCGCCCTGAACTGGGTGCGGTCGACGTGGACGCGGGCGGCCACCCCGGTTCACGTCCGCGCGCGGTCGGGCAACAAGGCCGCCCACTACGAAAGCGATTGCGCCACAATCGCGGTCCCCGAGCATCGGAACGGAAATGCCTGGGCGTTCCGCGAACTGGTGGTGCTCCACGAGGTGGCCCATCACCTGGATCCGTCCGACCCCGAGTACCCGACGGTCGCACCGCACGGACCGGAGTACGTGGACCGCTACCTCACCCTGGTCGGGGAGATCATCGGCCCCGAGGCGGCTTTCGTCCTACGGACCATGCTCCTGGCGGGCGGGGTACGGCTGAACTGAGGTGCCTCAGGCGCGGGGGCGCAGCCGGACGAAACAGATCTCACGGCCGGCCGCCCGGAAGTCGGCCGCGCTGCCGTCGACGTCGAAGCCCATGCCCCGGGCGATCCGCATTCCGAGTTTCGGATGCTCCGACCCGTAGTGCGCCATGAAGTCCGCACCGGTCTCGGGATCGAGGAATTCGGCTGTCACGGACAGTCGCCGGCCGCCCACCTGGATCCTCGCGTTCGGCTGCGCCCGCAGGTTCCGGTACCAATCGGACTTGGGACCGAACCCGGCGGCCAGCACGTACCCGTCGCCGACGGCGTCGTGGTTGACCACCTCGAGCACGACCTGCCGCCGGGCGCCGGTCTTGCGCCCGACGTGTTCGAGGAGCAGGAATCGGCCCCCGAGGAGAAAACCGAGGTGGACGCGGTAGAGGTAGATCGGCACGCGGAAGAACGCCCGCCGGATGCCGGTGGGCGGGTCAGGCCTCTGCGTGACCTTCACACACCCAGTCTTCCACGTCCGCCGTGCAGTCGGGTGGTGATGCGTCCTCGTCCATTTCGGAGACGATGGGCGGAAGACGCGCCGACAACCGGGTGAATGTACCGCTTGGCGTATCTGGGGCGCCGGACGGTACATTCGCCCGCTCAAATCGCCCGCTCGGCGGGTTCGTTGTGCGCCCGACCGTCGCGCGAGCACTATGGATCGAGAAGGCCCAACGTCTACTCCGAGGAGCCACGAATGACTCGTCCAGTTCGCATCGGTGTCCAACTTCAGCCGCAGCACGCGCCCGACTACGGGCTGATCCGCGACGCGGTACTGCGCGCCGAGGACGCCGGCGTCGACATCGTCTTCAACTGGGATCATTTCTATCCGCTGTACGGCGACCCGGCCGGCGCCCACTTCGAGTGCTGGACGATGCTCGGGGCGTTCGCCGAGCAGACGGAGCGGGTGGAGATCGGCGCACTCGTCACGTGTGCCGGCTACCGGAACCCGGATCTGCTCGCCGACATGGCCCGCACCGTCGACCACATCAGCGGCGGACGGCTGATCCTGGGCATCGGCTCGGGTTGGTTCGAGCGCGACTACGACGAGTACGGCTACGAATTCGGTACCGCGGGATCGCGGCTGAACCTGCTCGCCGAGTACCTTCCGCGGATCACCGCCCGGTTCGGCACGCTGGAACCCGCACCCACCCGGCACATTCCGATCCTCATCGGCGGTGGCGGCGAGAAGAAGACACTGCCGCTGGTCGGGCAGTACGGCGACATCTGGCACAGCTTCAGCGACATGGATACGTACAAACGTAAGTCGGGGATCCTCGCCGGGTACGCACGGGATGCCGGACGCAGCCCCGACAGCATCCAGCACTCCACGTCGTGGCCGGGTGTCGACGACGCGGCAGCCCACGTCGACGCCGGCGTCACCCTGTTCACCGTGGGTGTGGGCGGCCCCGACTACGACCTCGGCACGCTGAAGGAGGCCATCGCCTGGCGTGACGAGAACACCCCGCCGCCGCTGTCGGGCCTGGCCTAGGCGCTTCGCACCCGTGCGCCTTTGTGGTTGGGCGGGTTCAACCGGTCGTTGCAACGTCCCTGATGATGAGGGGTGTCGCAGATGGTGATGATCGGTCGACCGCCGGCTTCGGAGCGGGCGCGGTTGTTGTTCTGGCAGTGTCGCACGCAAGGCGCGACCGTGGTGGAGGCGGCGTGCGCCGCCGAGGTGACCGCGTCCACCGCGCGCCGGTGGATCATCGACTCCGGTGGGGTTCGTCCCCGC
>NZ_JBFUGT010000116.1:0-19359 GCF_056402775.1 Rhodococcus sp. P3_B8 | reverse complement strand
CCCGCAGCGAGGCGCACACCGCGTCCGCGAGGGGCAGGGGGTGCGCGCCGTCGRGAGCGTCGATCGCGACGACGGCGGTGCCGTGAACGGCGAGGCAGCGTTCGGAGACGAGGGCGACGAGACCGTCAGGGCTCGTCGGTGTGAACATCGTCATGGCACCCATGGTGCCTCGAGCCCGAACCGGGCGGATAACCTTGACCAGGCACAGAAGGAGGGCTCATGGCGAGCATCGAGGACGTTCTCGAACTCGAAGCGCTGGAGAAGGACATCTTCCGCGGCGCGGTTCATCCGTCTGTTCTGAAGAGGACGTTCGGCGGGCAGGTCGCGGGTCAGTCACTGGTGTCCGCGGTCCGTACCGTCGACGAGGCGTTCAAGGTCCACTCCCTGCACGGGTACTTCCTGCGCCCCGGAAATCCGGCGAAACCCACCGTCTACCTGGTCGACCGGATCCGGGACGGCAGATCCTTCTGCACGAGGCGCGTCACCGGAATCCAGGACGGCAAGGCGATCTTCACCATGTCGGCGTCGTTCCACACCGAGGACGAGGGCATCGAGCATCAGGACACGATGCCGTCCGTCCCCGCGCCCGAGGAACTGGTCGACGCACAGACCCTCGAGGAGTTCGCCGCCACCGATCTCTACCGGGAGTGGAAGGAATGGGACGTCCGTATCGTTCCGGCCGGCTCCACCGGGAAGACTCCCGGAATCGCCGCGCAGCAACGGGTGTGGATGCGGTACCGCAGCAAGCTGCCGGACGATCAGGTCTTCCACATCTGCACCCTCGCCTACCTCAGTGACATGACGCTCCTCGGTGCGTCGAAGGTCCCGCACCCCGGAGTGGTCACGCAGACGGCGTCGCTCGATCACGCCATGTGGTTCATGCGCCCGTTCCGCGCCGACGAGTGGCTGCTCTACGACCAGACCTCACCCTCCGCCGGCTTCGGCCGCGCCCTCACCCAGGGCCGCATGTTCGACCGGAACGGCACCATGGTCGCCGCCGTCGTCCAGGAGGGGTTGACCCGTATCCAGCGCGATCAGGACAAGCGCGACATCGAGACAGGAAACATGGCATGACCCGTCCCCTCGTCGGAGTACTCGCCCTGCAGGGCGACGTCCGTGAACACCTCGCCGCACTGAACGATTCGGGTGCGGACGCCGTCGGCATCCGCCGCCCGGAGGAGCTCGAGAAGATCGACGGCCTCGTCATCCCGGGCGGCGAGTCGACGACGATGAGCAAGCTGCTGCAGATCTTCGAACTGCTCGAACCCCTGAAGGCGCGCCTGCGCGACGGGTTGCCCGCCTACGGGTCCTGCGCCGGGATGATCCTCCTCGCGAGCGAGATCCTCGACACGAGACCTGACGCGCAGCACCTCGGTGCGATCGACATGACGGTGCGCCGCAACGCCTTCGGTCGTCAGGTCGACTCCTTCGAGTCCGACCTCGAATTCGAGGGCATCGTCGGCGACCCGATGCGGGCCGTGTTCATCCGGGCTCCGTGGGTGGAGCGCGTCGGCGACGACGTCCAGGTCCTTGCCCGCGTGCCCGAGTCGGGTGGCGCGGCCGCCGGACGGATCGTGGCCGTCCGGCAGGGCGCCGTGGTGGCGACGTCGTTCCACCCGGAGGTGACGGGCGACCGGCGGGTGCACGAGCTGTTCGTCGACATCGTCCGCGGGGTCTAGCTCGCCGGACGGGGCGCGGCGAGTGTGTTGAGGAGCGCCGCACCCTGTGCGGCGCCGTCCACGGTGACCGCGAACGGGCGGCCGCCGGTGCGGTTCAGCACGATGCCCTCGCCGGCGCGGATCACGACCGCGGTCCCGCGCGGCGTGAAGCGGTAGCCCCAGCCGCCCCATTCCGTGGGCCGGATCTCGGTGACCCGAGCCTCGTCGATGGAGTCGAGCGGGATCTTCCGCCAGCGGATGTTCCACGACGACAGGGTCAGTCCTGTGCGGTCGATCTGCACGGTCACGGAGGCGAAGCCGCCGCCGGCGACCGCCAGGACGACGAAGAGGACGGCCAGCCAGAGCGCTCCCACCAGCGCGGAGACGACGGCGGCCAGGGTCATGGCGAGAGCGAGCACGCCCGCCCACCGCCCGCGGGCATAACCGGTCCACGATGCGCGCTCGCCGGGCGCCAGGGGGACGGGCAGCGTCGGCGCCGCACCGTTCTCCGGGGAGTGCGGCGTCCGGGGGAGCAGGGCGAACGTGGCGATGGCCCACACGATTCCCAAGAGGGGAACGACGATCCACCAGCCCAGCGTCGCCGCTTCCGGCGAGCCCGCCTCGATCGTGGCGGCGACGCTGACGATCCAGGCCGTGGCCACCGTCCACCCGACGAGAACGGTGGCGGGAAGCCAGAGCGCGGCGTCGGTGCGGACCCGCGCCGCCACGACGCCCGCGATCACGGCGGCGGCCGCGCAGACGGCCAGAGCGATCCAGAAGTAGGTGGTCGTGTCGCTGAATCGGTCGGGTTCGGTGCCGGACCAGTGGCTGGCCACCACCGGCGGCAGTTGCCCGCTCCAGGCGAGTCTCGCGATCACGACCGCGAGGAGGGGCACAGCGGAGGTCGCGGCGAGGAGGCGCGTTCGGGAGGTCGTCATTGTCTGGTGGTCTCCTTGATCACGTCGAGCATCTGTTCGGTGTCGAGTCCGAGGCGTCGTGCCTCGGACACGAAAGCCTTTGCGGCTTCGGTCAATCCGGTGTGTACCGGGTCCGTGTCGGCGCGGACGACCGCGCCCCGGCCCCGGCGGAGGTCGATCAGACCCTCGTCGCGCAGCGCGGCGTACGCGCGCAGCACGGTGTGGAGGTTGACGTCGATGGATTCGGCCAGCGCCCGGGCGGAGGGGAGCCGATCGCCCGCGCCGATCTCGCCGCGCAGGAACGCGCCGCGCACGTTGGCCGCGATCTGTTCACCCAGTGGGGTGGTGGAGCTGTGGTCGACCCGCATCAACATGTTTGCATTCTATGCAAACAATGGCGACTTATGCGAGTTGTTACCCCGGGAACGCGCAGGGGCGGCCGGGCTGCGGGTAACATCGTCAAAGCTGAAACCGCGCATTCGGCGTGCCAAAGGCAGCAGGAAAGGGGCTTGAATCGCATGAGCGGCCACTCCAAATGGGCCACCACCAAGCACAAGAAGGCTGTGATCGATGCCAAGCGTGGCAAAGCCTTCGCGAAGCTGATCAAGAACATCGAGGTGGCGGCCCGTACCGGCGGTGGCGATCCTGCGGGAAACCCCACCCTGTACGACGCCATCCAGAAGGCCAAGAAGACGTCGGTCCCCAACGACAACATCGAGCGCGCCCGCAAGCGCGGCGCCGGTGAAGAAGCGGGCGGCGCCGACTGGCAGACCATCATGTACGAGGGTTACGGACCCAACGGTGTCGCCGTCCTCATCGAGTGCCTGACCGACAACCGCAATCGTGCGGCCGGCGAGGTGCGCACCGCGATGACCCGCAACGGCGGCAACATGGCCGACCCGGGTTCCGTGTCCTACCTGTTCACGCGCAAGGGTGTCGTCACCCTCGAGAAGGGTGACCAGAGCGAGGACGACGTGCTGATGGCGGTCCTCGATGCGGGTGCCGAAGAGGTCACCGACCTCGGCGACACCTTCGAGATCGTGAGCGAGCCCACCGACCTCGTCGCCGTCCGCAGCGCACTGCAGGAGGCGGGAATCGACTACGACTCCGCCGAGGCCGACTTCCGTGCGTCCGTCGAGGTTCCGGTCGACGCCGACGGAGCCCGCAAGGTGTTCAAGCTCGTCGACGCGCTCGAGGAGTCCGACGACGTGCAGAACGTCTACACCAACGTCGACCTGTCCGACGAGGTACTGGCGGAGCTCGACGACTGATCGCACGACGCACGGCACGGGGCGGGGGAGCGGTGCTCGCCCGCCCCGGCTCGTCCTGCGTGTTGATGCGCCGACTCGTCCGACCCCACGGCTAAGCTATCGAACAGCTGTTCGGCGTGGGAGAGGTGGCTTTGCGTGCGTGTGCTGGGTGTGGATCCCGGTCTGACCCGGTGCGGATTCGGAGTGGTGGACGGCGGCAGCGGCCGCACCGTCACCCCGATCGCCGTCGACGTGGTCCGGACCCCGGCAGACCTCGAGTTGTCGTCCAGGCTGCTGCGGATCTCCGAAGCGGCCGAATCGTGGATCGATCTGCACAGGCCCGAGGTCGTGGCGATCGAGCGGGTGTTCTCCCAGCACAACGTGCGCACCGCGATGGGCACCGCGCAGGCGGGTGGCGTCGTCGCCCTCGCCGCCGCGCGCCGCGGCATCCCCGTGTGTTTCCATACCCCCAGTGAGGTCAAGGCCGCCGTCACCGGGAGTGGCTCGGCTGACAAAGCTCAGGTGACGGCAATGGTGACGCGCATCCTCAAACTTGCGGCCGCACCCAAACCGGCCGACGCGGCGGACGCGCTGGCACTGGCGATCTGCCATTGCTGGCGGGCGCCGATGATCGAACGCATGGCTCGCGCCGAAGCCGCGGCCGCCGAACAGAAACGTCGCTACCAGGCCCGACTGGCCGAAGTGAAGAAGGCAGGTACACGATGATCGCGTCCGTCCGCGGCGAGGTGCTCGAGATCGCCCTCGACCATGCGGTGATCGAATCCGCCGGAGTGGGCTACCGCGTGAACGCGACGCCGGCCACCCTCGGCGGACTGCAACGGGGATCCGAGGCCCGGCTGGTCACGGCGATGATCGTCCGCGAGGACTCGATGACGCTGTACGGGTTCCCCGACTCGGAGTCCAAGGAGTTGTTCGGGCTGCTCCAGACGGTGTCGGGAGTCGGTCCCCGGCTGGCGATGGCCACCCTCGCCGTCCTCGAACCCGACGCGCTGCGGGCGGCCCTGGCCGAGGGCAACGTCACGGCACTCACGCGGGTGCCGGGCATCGGCAAGCGCGGGGCGGAGCGGATGGTCGTCGAACTGCGCGACAAGGTCGACGCCGTCGCGTCCACGTCCGGGGCGGTGCCGATCGGTGCGGGCGGCGGCGGATCGGTCCGCGACCAGATCGTCGAAGCTCTCGTCGGCCTCGGATTCCCGGCCAAGCAGGCCGAGCAGGCCACCGACTCCGTCCTCGCCGAGGCTCCCGAGTCGACCACCTCTACGGCGCTGCGCTCCGCCCTCTCCCTGCTCGGGAAGACCAGATGAATCCCGAACCCGGGGGCGACTACGACGAGGAGTCCCCGGTCTCGGCCGATCTCGTCGCCGGCGACGGCGACATCGAGGCCAGCCTGCGCCCGAAGAACCTTCACGACTTCATCGGGCAACCGCGGGTCCGGGAGCAGTTGCAGCTCGTCCTGACCGGCGCGAAGATGCGCGGCGGCACCCCCGACCACATCCTCCTCTCGGGCCCGCCCGGGCTGGGGAAGACCAGCATGGCGATGATCATCGCCGGCGAACTGGGCTCCTCGCTGAGGCTGACGTCGGGTCCGGCGCTGGAACGGGCCGGCGACCTGGCCGCCATGCTGAGCAACCTCGTCGAGGGCGACGTGCTGTTCATCGACGAGATCCACCGCATCGCCCGGCCGGCCGAAGAGATGCTCTATCTCGCGATGGAGGACTTCCGGGTCGACGTCGTGGTCGGCAAGGGTCCCGGCGCCACGTCCATTCCCCTGGAGGTCGCACCGTTCACCCTGGTAGGGGCCACCACTCGCTCGGGGGCGCTCACCGGGCCGCTGCGCGACCGGTTCGGGTTCACCGCCCACATGGACTTCTACGAACCCGCGGAACTGCAGCAGATCCTCATGCGGTCGGCGGGCATTCTCGGCGTGCAACTCGGCGAGGAGGCCGGCGCCGAGATCGCGAGCAGGTCCCGGGGCACGCCCCGCATCGCGAACCGTCTCCTGCGCCGTGTCCGCGATTACGCCGAGGTCCGGGCTGACGGTGTCGTCACCCGCGACATCGCCCACGCCGCTCTCGCCGTCTACGACGTCGACCAGCTGGGACTCGACCGCCTCGACCGGTCCGTCCTCAGCGCCCTCGTGCGCAGCTTCGGCGGCGGCCCGGTCGGAGTGTCCACCCTGGCCGTCGCGGTGGGTGAGGAACCCGCCACCGTCGAGGAGGTGTGTGAGCCCTTCCTCGTCCGTGCCGGAATGATCGCCCGGACACCCCGCGGCCGTGTCGCCACGGCCGCCGCGTGGACGCAACTGGGCCTGACCCCGCCGCCGGACGCTGTGACCGGCGGAATCGAGGTCCGCGTCAACGAACCGCAGGCCTCCCTGTTCGATCCGCAAGACCCCTGATCGACCCCCGGAGAAACGCCCGCCTCGTGCCGAGCGAACCGGTGTCCGGGCCGGTGATGGCACACTGGTGTATTGCATCGGTCCAACCGGGACCAGTGCTTCGGACCGTGCGACATACCTCGAGGTTGACTTTCAGATGGATTTTCTCTTCCCGCTCCTGATTCTGGCGCTGCTCGTCCCCATGTTCCTGGGGATCCGCCGACAGAAGAAAGAGGCGGCCAAGGTGACCGCTCTGCAGGACTCGATCTCGGTCGGCGACCGCGTCCTCACGACTGCCGGTCTGCACGGCACCGTCGTCGCACTCGGCGACGAGACGATCGACCTCGAGATCGCTCCCGGCGTGGTCACCACGTGGTCGCGTCTCGTCGTCCGCGAGCAGATCGTCGACGCCCCGTTGCAGCGTGACGGTTCCCTCGACCACGAGTCGATCGACGCCGAGGCCCCCGCCACCGACATCGTGCGCGAGGATCGTGAGAACGGCGGCGACAGCACGCCGCGGCTGAACAAGGATTGATCGACGCTTCCGCGGCGTAATTCCGCAGCCGTCGCGTCGCAGGCGCCCGGGCGCGGCAACCGGGGCACAGCCCTGCGTCTGCCGGCCCGGTGCGCTGTGAACGTTCCCACCCGAACTGCACGTACTGAGGAGACATAGAGATCGTGGCACCTTCCACAGGATCGGTGCATCCCGTCCGCTACCTCACCGTTTTCGCGGTGCTCGTGGCGGTTCTGTATGCCCTGGTGTTCTTCACCGGCGACAAGTCCGCGACACCCAAGCTGGGCATCGACCTGCAAGGTGGGACCCGAGTCACCCTCACCGCACGCACCCCGGACGGCAGCAAGCCGACGCCGGACAGCCTGCGGCAGGCCCAGGAGATCATCGAGACCCGTGTGAACGGACTCGGCGTGTCCGGCTCCGAGGTGGTCATCGACGGCGACAACCTCGTCATCACCGTCCCCGGCGACGACAGCGCACAGGCGCGTTCGCTCGGCCAGACGGCGCGGTTGTACGTCCGTCCCGTCCAGACGTCGCAGGCCGCGGCTCCTGCCGGCACACAGGCACCCGCCGCCGGTGAGGCGCCCGCCCAGACTCCCGCCGGAACCGAGACTCCCGCGCCCCAGAACCGGCCGTTCCCGGCTCAGGATCCGTCCACCTCTCCCGAGCCGACTCCGGCGCCGGCCGACGGGTCCGGCACCGAGACCGCCGAGGCGGCCGACGAGATCGCGGCAGCGCGGGCCACCCGTCAGAGCACCGACCCGGCCGTGCAGCAGCAGGCCATGGCGACACTCGACTGCAGCGTGCCCGACCCGCTGCGCGGCAACGACGACCCGGCCCTGCCGCTCGTCGCGTGCTCCACCGACGGTCAGGCCGTGTACCTGCTCGAACCGGCGATCATCGACGGACAGGAGATCGCCGACGCGAYGTCCGGCTACAACTCCCAGCAGTCGCGGCACGAGGTGAGCCTGACGTTCAAGTCCGAGGGCAGCAACACCTGGGCCACGTTCACGTCGCAGAACATCGGCAAGCAGGCCGCGTTCACGCTCGACTCCAAGGTGGTGAGCGCACCGGTCGTCCAGGGCGCGACACCCGCAGGCAGCTCGACGTCGATCACCGGCTCGTTCACCGCGGAAAGCGCGAAGGAACTCGCGAACACCCTGAAGTACGGCTCGCTGCCGCTGTCGTTCGCGGCGTCGGAGGCGGAGACCGTGTCGGCGACGCTGGGTCTCGCCTCGCTGGAGGCCGGTCTCATCGCCGGACTGGTGGGTCTGGTCCTGGTGCTGCTCTACTGCCTGCTCTACTACCGCATGCTCGGCGTGCTGACGGCGCTGTCGCTGGTGCTGTCCGGTGTGATGGTCTACGCGATCATGGTGCTGCTCGGCCGGTACATCAATTTCACCCTCGACCTCGCGGGCATCGCCGGTCTGATCATCGGTATCGGTATGACCGCCGACTCGTTCGTGGTGTTCTTCGAGAGAATCAAGGACGAGATGCGGGAGGGACGCAGTTTCCGGTCCGCGGTTCCGCGCGGCTGGGCCCGTGCGCGCCGGACCATCCTGTCCGGTAACGCGGTCAGCTTCATCGCCGCCGCGGTGCTGTACATCCTCGCGGTCGGGCAGGTCCGCGGCTTCGCGTTCACCCTCGGCCTGACCACCATCCTCGATGTCGTCGTGGTGTTCCTGGTGACGTGGCCGCTGGTCCACCTGGCCTCGAAGTCGCCGTTCTGGTCGAAGCCCGGCGTCAACGGGCTGGGTGCCGTGCAGCAGATCGCCAAGGAACGCAAGGCTGCCGCAGCGTCGGCGAAGGAGTCACGAGTATGAGCGAATCGACCACGTC
Organism: Rhodococcus sp. P3_B8; assembly: GCF_056402775.1. NCBI lineage: Bacteria > Bacillati > Actinomycetota > Actinomycetes > Mycobacteriales > Nocardiaceae > Rhodococcus > Rhodococcus sp. P3_B8. The sequence continues at coordinate 10,783 of NZ_JBFUGT010000116.1, read as the reverse complement.
CCAGTCTGCGTCGCAGACGGACCCCGAGTCTTCGCTGTCCGATTCGGGCGTCAACCAGTCGTCGATGCCCCAGCACAGCCTGCTGTCGCGGCTGTACACCGGAACCGGTGCCTTCGAGGTCGTCGGGCGTCGCCGCTTCTACTACATCCTGACCGGCACGATCGTGCTGATCTCGTTGCTGAGCATCCTCGTCCGCGGGTTCACGCTCGGTATCGACTTCGAGGGTGGATCGCGGATCCAGTTCCCCGCCGGCGACGGGGTGGAGACCGCACAGGTGGAGGAGGTCTACTCCGAGGCGCTCGGCATGGACCCCGTCTCGGTGCAGACGGTGGGCTCGGGGTCGAGCGCGACCGTGCAGATCCGCTCCGAGGCACTCGACGCGGCGCAGGTGGTGACGCTTCAGGACGCGTTGTACGACGAGTTCCAGCCGAAGGACAGTGACGGCAACGTCAGCAAGAACGTGATCAGCGTCGCCGACGTCAGCGAGACGTGGGGCGGGCAGATCACCCAGAAGGCGCTGATCGCGCTGCTTGTGTTCCTGGTGATCGTGAGCGTGTACATCGCCGTCCGGTTCGAGCGGGACATGGCCATCGCCGCGATCGTCGCGCTGTTCTTCGACATCGCGGTCACCGCCGGCGTGTATTCGCTGGTCGGCTTCGAGGTGACCCCGGCGACCGTCATCGGCCTGCTGACGATTCTCGGTTTCTCGCTCTACGACTCGGTGGTGGTGTTCGACAAGGTCGAGGAGAACACGCGCGGGATTCTGCACCTGACCCGTCGCACCTACGCAGAGCAGGCGAACCTGGCGATCAACCAGACGCTGATGCGGTCCATCAACACCACCCTGATCAGCGTGTTGCCGGTGCTCGCGCTGATGGTGGTCGCGGTCTGGATGCTCGGTGTCGGAACGCTGAAGGACCTGGCGCTGGTGCAGCTCGTGGGCATCATCGTCGGCGCCTACTCGTCGATCTTCTTCGCGACGCCCCTGCTGGTCACGCTGAAGGAGCGGTGGGGTCCGGTCGCCGCGCACACGCGCAAGGTCCTCGCTCGCCGCGCGACCCTGGCACAGGGCGGTGCGCAGAAGGCCGGTACCCCGGCCGCCGAGGTCGCCGCGTCCACGGCGGACACCGCCGTCCCGCGCCGCCGGTCGGCGGCGACCGCACCCACACCGGGCTCACGTCCCACCGGGAAGCGCAACAAGAAGAGGCACTGACATGCCCGCATCGCACAGCACCCGGCGCGGTGCGCAGACCCGACACGGCCGTACGGCGGCCATGTCGGGTGCCGGCCTCCTCGCGACCGTGCTCCTCGCCGGCTCGCTCGCCGGATGTTCCGAGGAAGGTGAGCAGATCCCGTCGATCGGGTACGCCATCGACAACACCGTCACCACCTACAACGCCAACAGCGTCGCGGGTGCGGTGTCGGGGGCGCGTCAGGCGTTCGCGCGGGTGTTGCCCGGGTTCAACTACACCGGACCGGAAGGCGGACCGGTGGCCGACACGGACATCGGCACCGCCAACGCTATGCCCGGGGATGCCCTGACGATCCAGTACAAGCTCAATCCCAACTCCGTCTACTCCGACGGTGTGCCGATGTCCTGCGACGATCTGGTGCTGACGTGGGCGGCGAACAGTGGCCGTTTCCCGATGTTCGATGCGGCGAGTACGGCCGGCTACTCGGACATCGACCGGATCGACTGCCAGACCGGCGCGAAGGATGCCGTCGTCACGTTCAAGGCGGGACGCAATGTCACCGACTGGAAATCGCTGTTCGGCGCGACGTCGATGATGCCGGCGCACGTGGTCGCCAGCGCTGCCGGCGTGCCCGACGTCGTGGCCGCCGTGCAGAATTCGGACGCGGATGCATTGACGCGCGTCGCGGACTTCTGGAACAACGGATGGACGATGGCACCCGGCGACCTCGACCTTGCCAAGTTCCCCGCGTCCGGCCCCTACAAGGTCGAATCGTTCTCCGAGGACGAGGGCCTCGTGCTGGTGGCCAACGACCGGTGGTGGGGGAATCGTCCCGCCACCTCGCGGATCGTGGTGTGGCCCAAGTCTTCCGACGTGAGCGCGCGGATCGGTGACGGTTCGGTCGAGGTGGTCGACGTCGCCGCGGGATCGGCGCCCGATCTGGACCTCGGCGGGTTCGACGTGACGGAGGTGCCGTCGCGCAGCGTCGAGCAGTTCGTCCTCTCCACCTCGGGCCTGTTCGAGAACGCAGCCGGACGGCGGGCGTTCGCAGCGTGCCTGCCCCGGGAGGAGCTGGCGTCGAAGTTCGGGATCGCCGCGGAGTCGGACGAGGCAGGTGCAGCGTCCGGTGGCCCGGTCGACACCCGGGTCACCGCCCCCGACAGCCTCGTTCACCAGTCGGTGGCCGGTGCCGTCGGCGGCCGGTACGAGACGGCGGACACGGCAGCGGCGGCGGACGCACTGGCCGACACCGGCAACACGTCGGCGACCGTCCGCGTCGGATATCTGGGACCGAACCCGCGCCGCGCCGAGATCGTGGCGGCCGTGGCGGCGGCGTGTGCCCCGGCCGGTATCACGGTGCAGGATGTCGCGTCGCCCGAGTTCACCCCGACCATGCTGCGCGACGGGCAGGTGGATGTGGTCCTCGCGGGCACGGCCTCCGCTCCCGGCGCCGCGGGCACCGCGGCGGCCACCACCGCGATGTACGCCCTCCGCAGCGGAATCCGATCGAACTTCGGGGACTACAGCAACGGCCGCGTCGACCAGATCGTCGACCAACTCGCGGTCGACAGCTCCACCGCCACCCAGCTGTCGCTGTCGACCGAGGCCGAGAACATCCTGTGGTCGGACGTGCCCACGGTGCCGCTGTTCGATCAGCCGCGGACCGTCGCGTTCGCAACAGGTTTGCAGGCGGGAGCAGTCAATCCGACGCGATCGGGCGCCGGCTGGAACATGGACAGGTGGGTTCTGCGCAGGTGATCGACCATTCTCCGGCCCGTGACGCCGTCACCCGGCTCACCCGATGGGCCGACGACTTTCCGCAACCCGGGGTGCGGTTCGCCGACCTGACGCCGGTCTTCTCCGACGCGGACGGTTTCCGTGTCGTCGTCGACGCGCTCGCCGCCTGCGCCCCGGAGGCGGATGTGATTGCCGCCGTCGACGCACGAGGGTTCCTCCTCGGTGGCGGCGTCGCCCGGGAACTGGGCTCCGGTGTGGTGGCCGTGCGGAAGTCGGGCAAATTGCCGCCGCCGGTGCTGTCGCAGTCGTACACCCTCGAGTACGGAACGGCCACGCTGGAGATTCCGGCCGGCTCGATCGGTCTGGACGGGCGCTCCGTGCTCGTCGTCGACGACGTCCTGGCCACCGGTGGAACCCTCGACGCCACGGCGCGACTGGTGGAATCCGCAGGTGCCCGGGTGATCGGTGTCGCCGTGGTCCTGGAGATCGCCGCGCTGGGCGGCCGAGAGCGGCTCGGAAAGTACCCGCTCACGTCCCTCGTCACGGTCTGAGTACTAAAGTTGTGCCTGGTGGTCGTCACGGCCACCGGGGCGCATGCCCGAGACCAACCAGGGCCGCACGGCCCGAGCCATTTCAGTGGTAGGAGGTGACGGCATGACTTCGAATCTTGATCGGTCGCAGAACACGGGATCAACCTCGTCTGCGCAATCCGATGCCGAGTCACCTGCAGCGAACCCGGCTTCCGGTAACAACCGTGGAGCACAGGGATTCGCCGTTCCGGCGTCCGCATCGCGCCGGGTACGAGCGCGACTCGCCCGGCGCATCACGGGTCAGCGGAACACGACCATCCGGCCGGTTCTCGAACCCCTCGTCAGCCTGCATCGCGAGCTGTATCCCAAGGCGGACCTGGCGCTTCTGCAGCGCGCCTACGACGTCGCGGAGGAGCGGCACGCCAGCCAGCGCCGCAAGTCGGGCGACCCGTACATCACGCATCCGCTCGCCGTCGCCAGCATCCTCGCGGAACTGGGAATGGACACGACCACGCTCGTGGCGGCCCTGCTCCACGACACCGTCGAAGACACCGGGTACTCCCTCGAGCAGTTGACCGACGAGTTCGGCGAAGAGGTAGCCCACCTCGTCGACGGCGTCACCAAACTCGACAAGGTGGTCCTCGGCAACGCCGCCGAGGGCGAGACCATCCGCAAGATGATCATCGCGATGGCCCGCGACCCCCGCGTACTGGTGATCAAGGTGGCCGACCGGCTCCACAACATGCGGACCATGCGGTTCCTGCCGCCCGAGAAGCAGGCCCGCAAGGCCCGCGAAACCCTCGAGGTGATCGCGCCCCTGGCCCACCGGCTGGGCATGGCGACCGTGAAGTGGGAACTCGAGGACCTGTCCTTCGCGATCCTGCATCCCAAGAAGTACGACGAGATCGTGCGGCTCGTCGCCGACCGGGCGCCGTCCCGCGACACCTACCTCGCGAAGGTGCGTGCCGAGATCAACGCGACCCTGACGGCGTCCCGCATCAACGCCGTCGTCGAGGGCAGACCCAAGCACTACTGGTCGATCTACCAGAAGATGATCGTCAAGGGCCGCGACTTCGACGACATCCACGACCTGGTCGGCGTGCGGATTTTGTGCGACGAGGTCCGGGACTGTTACGCGGCCGTCGGCGTCGTCCACTCGCTGTGGCAGCCGATGGCGGGCCGGTTCAAGGACTACATCGCGCAGCCGCGTTACGGCGTGTACCAGTCGCTGCACACCACCGTGGTCGGACCGGAGGGCAAACCCCTCGAGGTGCAGATCCGCACCCACGACATGCACCGGACCGCCGAGTTCGGTATCGCCGCGCACTGGCGGTACAAGGAGACCAAGGGCAGGCACTCCGGTGACGTCGCCGAGGTCGACGACATGGCGTGGATGCGTCAGCTCCTCGACTGGCAGCGTGAGGCCGCCGACCCGGGGGAGTTCCTCGAGTCGCTCCGCTACGACCTCGCGGTCAAGGAGATCTTCGTCTTCACCCCCAAGGGCGACGTGGTGACGCTGCCCGCCGGGTCGACACCCGTCGACTTCGCGTACGCCGTGCACACGGAGGTCGGGCACCGATGTATCGGCGCCCGGGTCAACGGCAGGCTGGTGGCGCTCGAACGCAAGCTCGAGAACGGCGAGGTGGTGGAGGTCTTCACCTCCAAGGCCGTCAACGCCGGCCCGAGCCGCGACTGGCAGACGTTCGTCGTCTCCCCGCGCGCCAAGACGAAGATCCGGCAATGGTTCGCCAAGGAACGCCGTGAAGAGGCGCTCGAGACGGGCAAGGACGCCATCGCGAAGGAGGTGCGCCGGGTCGGCCTGCCGCTGCAGCGCCTGATGAACGCCGAATCGATGGCGTCCATCGCGCACGAACTGCACTACACCGACGTGTCGATGCTGTACACGGCCGTCGGCGAGAGCCACGTGTCGGCGCAGCACGTCGTCCAGCGTCTGGTGGCACATCTGGGCGGCGTCGGCGACGTCGAGGAGGAGCTGGCCGAGCGGTCGACTCCGTCCACGATGCCGATGCGGCCGAGGAGCACCGGCGACGCAGGTGTGCTCGTTCCCGGCGCGGAGGGCACGGTCGCCAAGCTGGCCAAATGCTGCACACCCGTTCCCGGCGACGAGATCATGGGCTTCGTGACCCGGGGCGGCGCGGTCAGCGTGCACCGCACCGACTGCACCAACGCGGGCTCCCTGCAGGAGCAGTCCGAGCGCATCATCGAGGTCAAGTGGGCGCCGTCGCCGTCGTCGGTGTTCCTGGTGGCCATCCAGATCGAGGCGCTCGATCGGCACCGGCTGCTGTCGGACGTGACGAAGGCGCTCGCGGACGAGAAGGTCAACATCCTGTCGGCGTCCGTGACGACGTCCGGTGACCGGGTGGCGATCAGCAAGTTCACGTTCGAGATGGGCGACCCGAAGCACCTCGGGCACGTGCTGAACGTGGTCCGCAACGTCGAGGGTGTGTACGACGTGTACCGGGTGACGTCCGCCGCGTAGCACCGACGAACGGGACGGTCGTTCGATCTGTTCGAACGACCGTCCCGTTCGTATAGCCGCGGGAGTGAGGTCAGCCGACCTTCGCGGTCTCGATCTGCACCGAGGTGTTGGGCTTGCCGCCCCCCGCGGACATGGATCCGTCGTCGCCGTCCGCCGCGATCTTCTCGACGGTCGCGAGGCCCTCCTCGGAGATCGTCCCGAACACGGTGTAGTTGGGCGGGAGCACCGAGTCGGCGTACACGAGGAAGAACTGGCTGCCGTTACTGCCAGGTGTCCCGCTGTTCGCCATCGCGACCGTGCCGCGCGGGTAGACCACCGGATTCGCGAGTGCCGGATCGTTCGGCGCGAACGCAGTTTCCGGGTACTCGGTGGTGAAGCCGTAGCCCGGTCCGCCGGTGCCCTTCCCGCTGGGATCGCCGCACTGCAGGACCTGCAGACCCAGCTCCGTCGTCAGCCGGTGGCAGGGTGTGTCGTCGAAGTAGCCCTGCTGGGCCAGGCTCGTGAAGCTGTTGACCGTGCACGGGGCCTCGGCGCGGTCGAGGACCAGGCCGATCGGTCCGGCGCTCGTCTGGAGGTCGACCGGGACGGTGCCCTCGGTGGAGACCCCGGACGTGGGCGGTGGGGTGACGTCCTTGGCAGCGGGCTGCCCTGCCGGATAGGTGCAGTCCACGGTCGCCGCGGCCGGTGCGGGGACCGGCGGCAGCGTGCCGAATTTGGACAGATCGAGCGACTGTTCCGCCGCGCTCGTGGGGGCCGCCTTCGACGAGGTGCCGGTCGACGAGCCGCCGGAGTCGGACGAATCCGAACAGCCGGCGAGGAGGACCGCGAGGCTCACGCCTGCGACGAGGATCGAGGTGCGTTTCATCGGTCCATCCTCACACGAGACCTCAGTCCATCCGGACGGATGTGATGTCGATTGGCAGGTTGGGCTTGCCGCCGCCCGCCTGCATCGATCCGTCGTCGCCGGCCGCCGCCACCTTCTCGATGGTCGCCAGGCCCGTCTCGTCGACCTTCCCGAACGCGGTGTACTGCGGGGGCAGCTGCGAATCGGCATAGACGAGGAAGAACTGGCTGCCGTTGCTGTCGGGCTGGCCGCTGTTGGCCATCGCGATGGTGCCGCGCGGGTATGTCACCGGCACCTGCAGCGACGGATCCGACGCCTCGTACTGGTCGGTGGGGAATTCGTTCGCGAATCCGTAACCGGGGCCGCCGGTGCCTGCGCCCGTGGGATCACCGCACTGCAGGACCTTCAACCCCTCGGACGTGACCAGCCGGTGGCATGGGGTGTTGTCGAAGTAGTTCTGGCTCGCCAGGCTCAGGAAGTTGTTGACGGTGCACGGGGAGTCGGCGTTGTCCAGGATCAGGCCGATGTTGCCCTGCGTCGTCTGCATGCTGACGCTGACTTCCTGGAGCGTGGTGTCGATGTCGTCGGTGCGCGGCGGGTTCACCTGCTTCGCCGGCGGCTGAGTGCTGGGGGTGTACGTGCAGGACACCTTCTCGGGCAGCGGTTCGGACCGGCCCGCCGGCATCACACCGGGCGACTGCGGCGACGCCGACACCGACTCGGCCGCCGACGCTTCCGTCGCGTCGTCGTCGCCGCTGGTGAGGGCGAAGACGACGGCGCCCGCCGCCACCACGAGCACGACACCGAGCACCGAACCGGCGATCGTCAGCTGCTTACGCTTGCGTGCTCTGTCGGCGCGGCGTTCGAGCTGACGCTCGAGCTTTCGTTTGGCTGCTTCCCGGCGCTGCTCGTTGCTCGGCACTGCGGTGGTCCTCCCGTATCGGTCTGTCTGGCAGTCGGTCGATATAGCAGTTGGTCGGTGCGAACTACCCCCGGCACACGACCTCCAGAGTCTGCCATCCGAACCTGAGAACATCCTGGCGGGGCGGCGGCTTAGGCTGTAGCGACTGCAATGTCCACTCGAACAGGAGCCTCACAGGTGCTCGTCACAGGATTCCCGGCCGGGATGTTTCAGACCAACTGCTACATGCTCGCGCAGGATGATGCCCAGGAATGCGTCGTCGTCGACCCAGGACAGGACGCCGCCGAACCGCTGTTCGAGTTCCTGGACCAGTCGAATCTCACGCCGACCGCGGTGCTCCTGACCCACGGTCACCTCGACCACGTCTGGAACGCCTACGACGTCTGCGAGAAGTTCGGGATCCCCGCGTACATCCATCCCGAGGACCGGTACATGCTGTCGGATCCCGGCCGCGGCATCGGCCCGACGATGAAGCCGTTCATCGAGGGCATGACGTTCGTCGAGCCCGGCGAGGTGATCGCGCTGGCCGACGGCGACGTGATCGAGCAGGCCGGGATGTCGTTCGCCGTCGACCACACCCCGGGCCACACACAGGGGTCCGTGGTCTTCCGGACCCGGGTCGCCACCGAGAACGGTCCCGTCGAGATCGCCCTCACCGGTGACACCCTGTTCCAGGGGTCGATCGGCCGCAGCGACCTGCCCGGCGGCAACCACGAACAGCTGTTGCAGTCCATCGCCGACAAGCTTCTGATCCTCGCCGACGACACGGCGGTCCTCCCCGGGCACGGCGGGTCGAGCACCGTCGGCGCCGAACGTGGGTCGAACCCGTTCCTCGTTGGACTCTCGGGATCGAAATAAGGAAAAGTAACGACAGTGAGCAAAGCCAGCACCTTCTCCGCCCCCAAGGGCGTCCCCGATTACGTCCCGCCGCAGTCGTCCGAGTTCGTCGCGGTCCGTGACGGACTCACGCGCGCTGCGCGACTGGCCGGATACGGCCACATCGAACTTCCCATCTTCGAGGACACCGGGCTGTTCGCCCGCGGTGTCGGCGAGTCCACCGACGTCGTCAGCAAGGAGATGTACACGTTCGCCGACCGCGGTGATCGTTCGGTGACCCTGCGGCCCGAGGGCACGGCGGGCGTCATGCGGGCCGTGATCGAACACGGCCTGGACCGCGGCCAGTTGCCGGTGAAGCTGAGCTACGCCGGACCGTTCTTCCGCTACGAGCGACCGCAGGCTGGTCGTTACCGCCAGCTGCAGCAAGTCGGGGTGGAGGCCATCGGCGTCGACGACCCCGCCCTCGACGCCGAGGTCATCGCCATCGCCGACGCCGGGTTCCGCGGCCTCGGCCTCGACGGGTTCCGGTTGGAGATCACCTCCCTCGGTGACGACACGTGCCGGCCGCAGTACCGGGAACGGTTGCAGGAGTTCCTGTTCGCCCTTCCCCTCGACGAGGAGACGCGCCGGCGGGCGGAGATCAACCCCCTGCGGGTTCTCGACGACAAACGCAAGGAGGTGCGCGAGATGACGGCGGACGCACCGCTCATGCTCGACCACCTCTCGGACACGGCGAAGGCGCACTTCGACGAGGTCCTCGCACACCTCGACGCACTGGGTGTGCCGTACGTGGTGAACCCGCGAATGGTCCGCGGCCTCGACTACTACACGAAGACGACGTTCGAATTCGTCCACGACGGTCTCGGCGCCCAGTCGGGTATCGGCGGCGGCGGACGATACGACGGTCTGATGKCGCAGCTCGGCGGTCAGCCGTTGTCCGGCATCGGTTTCGGGCTCGGTGTCGACCGGACCGTCCTGGCGCTCGCTGCCGAGGGCAAGACCGCAGGCTCGACTGCGCGCTGTGAGGTCTTCGGCGTTCCGCTGGGCGACGAGGCGAAGGCGAAGCTGGTGGTGATCGCTCAGCAGTTGCGCGCCCAGGGGATTCGAGTCGACCTCGCGTACGGCAACCGCGGGGTGAAGGGCGCGATGAAGGCCGCGGACCGATCCGGCGCCGCGCTGGCACTCGTGCTCGGCGACCGCGACATCGCCGACGGGACGGTGGGAATCAAGAATCTCGCCACCGGAGACCAGGAATCGGTCTCCTCGGCGGATGTCGTCGCACGCGTCGGAGCCATCCTTGGCGCGTGACGACACCGCGCCGGTGTCACTCGACCTCGTTCCGATCGAGTTGATCGCACCGCGGCTCAAGCGGGTCGCGGCGATCGCCGTGCTGATCGGTGTGGTGGTCGGCGTCATCGTCGGGTTCTTCGGTCCCGTGTGGGTCGGTGTGACGGTCGGGGCCGTGATCGCGGTCCCGACCGCCGCCTCCGCGCTCCTCACGTTGCGGCGACGAATCGCACTGCAGACCGGGCGAATCCGGTCGACGGGGGGACTGCGCAGCAGGCACGTCGACGTCACGAGGGCGGTCGCGGCGGAATTGGTGGTCCGTTCGGCTCGCGTCAGCGAGGTGAGCGTCCGGATCACGGACCCCGACGGGAGCCTCGCGATACCGCTCGCCCTCTACACGACCGACGGCGGCCGTGAACTCGAGATCCTCGGGCTCCGGAGGCTGGCCGACGCCCTGACGACGAGCGAACTGGTGCCGGCCGCCGCGATCGCGTCGGTGCTCATCGAGCAGCTACGTGCGGAGGCCCGCGGCGCGGCCCTTCCCGAACGCCCCCTGTTCCGGGCCGTGGAACTGGTGCGTTCGGAAGGCCGCGTGCCCACCACCACGCTCACCGATCACGAGGTGGCAGCGCTCCTCGACTGAGCGATCAGCTCTGGTCGCCGAACGGAGTGTCGTCGAGATCCTCGCCGCCGATCACGGCGGGCGCGACCATCGGGAGGTCGCCGGCGAACGCGTTGTTCTCGCCGGCGTTGACGAGGTAGCTGGGTGTGGACCGGCCGCTCAGCTGGTCGTCGCCCCCGCGCCCGGCACCCGCCATCCCGGCGCCGCCCATCCCGCCCATCCCGCCCATGGCTCCGCCGGGTGCGAGAGGGGACGAGGCAGCGGCCGGAGCGGCGCCGGGTGTCAGAGTGGTCCCCGGTGTCGCCGGGGGA
>NZ_JBFUGT010000115.1:0-19403 GCF_056402775.1 Rhodococcus sp. P3_B8 | reverse complement strand
GCTTCGAGATCGAACAGCGCGTCATCGAGGCCCTGGACTGCCCGGTCATGCACGACGACCAGCACGGCACCGCCATCGTCGTCCTGGCCGCCCTCRAGGGTGCGGTCAAGGTCCAGGACCGCGACCTCCACCAGCTGCGGGTCGTCATCTCCGGTGCCGGCGCCGCCGGTGTCGCCTGCGCGAACATCCTGCTCGCCGCCGGGATCGCCGATGTCACGGTGCTCGATTCGAAGGGCATCGTCTCCGCCGACCGCAAGGAYCTGAACGMGRTCAAGGTCGACCTGGCCGCRCGCACCAACCCGGCCGGCCGCCGCGGCGGCACCGCCGAAGCCCTCAATGGGGCGGATGTGTTCCTCGGGGTGTCCGCGGGCACCGTGCCGGAGGAGCTGATCGCGACSATGGCGSAGGRTTCGATCGTGTTCGCGTTGTCGAACCCGGACCCGGAGATCCACCCGGACATCGCCCGCAAGCATGCGGCCATCGTGGCCACCGGGCGCAGTGACTTCCCGAACCAGATCAACAATGTGCTGGCCTTCCCGGGGGTGTTCCGGGGTGCGCTCGATGCCGGTGCCCGCCGGATCACCGAAGGTATGAAGCTCGCCGCCGCCGAGGCAATCCTCTCGGTCGTCGGTGACGAGCTGGCTGTAGACAAGATCGTTCCCAGCCCGCTCGATCCTCGCGTCGCCCCCGCTGTCGCGGAGGCAGTCGCCGCCGCTGCCCGTGCAGAAGGCGTCACCGACTAGCGAGAATCCGTCGAGCACCCCGATCCGGAACCCGCACCCACGGTTCCGGTGTCGGGGTGTTTGCCGTTGGGTGACGTGTTCGCTATTACGCGCGTTCGGCGATCTGTTCGGCGCTCGGATTGCGGCGCAGGCGGCCGGTCCCGGGAACGGACGCCCACACCGCCAGCGCGAGCAGGCCGTCCACGACCAGAGCGAGGATCGTCACGAGCAGCGCACCGACAAGCACCCGGTCGTACTGGCGCAGGGCCAATCCGTCGAAGATGTAGCGGCCCAGGCCGCCGAGATTGACATACGCAGCAACCGTTGCAGTCGCGATGATCTGCAGGGTGGCGTTGCGCAGCCCGCCGAGCATGAGCGGCAGCGCATTCGGGGCCTCGACACGCGTGAGGACCTGCCACTCGGTCATCCCCATCGCGCGGGCGGCGTCCACGACCGTCCGGTCGACGTTCGCAACACCCGCGTACGTGCCCGCGAGCACCGGCGGGATTCCGAGGATCACCAGGGCGAGGATCGGCGGGATGAGTCCCAGTCCGAGCAGCAGCACCAGGAACGTCAGCAGACCCAGTGTCGGCAGCGACCGGAGCGCGTTGACGAGACCGACCACGACCACGTCACCCTTGCGCAGATGCCCGATGATCAGACCGATCGGCACCGCGACCACCGCGGACAGTGCGACCGCCAGGAAGCTGTACCAGAGGTGCTCGAGGATGCGGGCGCCGATTCCGGTGCTGCCCGACCAGTTTCCCGGATCGACGATGTACTCCCATGCGCCGCCGAAGATGTTCACGAAGCCTCCCCTGCGGCCGGGGCCGCCGACTGTCCCGCGACCAGCGGCGTGCGCCGGGCCTTCTGCTGCCGGGTCCACGGTGTCAGTGCCCGCCCGACCAGGAACAGCAGCAGGTCGAACGCGAGGGCCAGAACGACGATCGCGATGATCCCGGCGAGGATCTGGTCCGGATAGTCTCGCTGGTAGCCCTGGGTGAACAGCGTGCCGAGACCGCCGATCCCGATCAGCGAACCCACCGACACCAGCGAGATGTTGGTCACCGCCACCACTCGCACGTTCGCGACGAGAACGGGTAGCGCGAGGGGCAATTCGACGGTCAGGGCCCGGCGGAGCCGGGTGAAACCCATCGCGGTGGCCGAGTCGACGACGTCGGCGGGAACGGAGTCGAGGGCCTCGGGCACGGCGCGGATGAGCAGGGCGGTGGAGTAGATCGTCAGCGCGATCACCACATTGAGCGGGTCCAGGATCTGCAGTCCGACGACGGAGGGGATCGTCACGAACAACGCCAGCGACGGGATCGTGAACGCGATGCCCGCGACGATCAGCGTGATCTTCCGCAGCCAGGACGCACCCCGGATCGCGGTCCCGACCGGGACCGCGATGAGCAACCCGATCAGCAGCGGAACCAGCGCGAGGTAGAGATGGGTCTTCGTCAGGTCGACGACGACCGAGAAGTTGTCGATGAGCCACCGCATGGGATCACGGCCCGTCCGGGGTCGCCGGTGGGGCAGTGAAGTAGTGCTCACCCCGCGCGCGATCCTCGGCTGCCCGCTGCTCGGCCAGCTTCTCGATCACCTCGGAGCCGAGGATGCCGCCGGTGACCGCGCCGTCGGCGTCGACGGCCACTCCGATGCCCGACGGCGAGGAGATGGCCGCGTCCAGGGCCTGCCGCAGGTCGGCACCGGGGGAGAAGAGGGATCCGCCCGCCGCAGTGCATTCGGAGACGGGCCGTCCGGCCCGCGCCCCCTCGGCGCCGGTGACGTCGATCCAGCCCCGCGGAACGCCCGCATCCGTGACGACCAGGACCCATTCACCTTGTTCGAGCCGGAGCCCGGGCAACTCCTTCTCGGTCGCCGTCCGGATGGTGTGCAGCGGAACCTGATCTGCCGTCCGGAACGACAGCCCGCGGTACCCGCGGTCGCGTCCGACGAACGAGGCGACGAAATCGGTGGCCGGCGCGGACAGCACCGTGTCGGGCGCGTCGTACTGCTGCAACCGGCCACCCGGCCCGAAGACGGCCACCCGGTCGCCGAGCTTGACGGCCTCGTCGATGTCGTGGGTGACGAACACGATCGTCTTGCGCATCTCGGCCTGCAGGCGCTGCATCTCGGCCTGCAGGTCTTCGCGGACAACGGGATCGACGGCGCTGAACGGCTCGTCCATCAGCAGGATCGGCGGGTCGGCGGCCAGCGCCCGCGCGACCCCGACGCGTTGCTGCTGCCCGCCGGACAGCTGCCCGGGATAGCGGGATGCCAGCGCCGGGTCGAGTCCGACGCGTTCGAGCACCGCCAACGCGGCCTTGCGGGCGTTGCGTCGTGAGTCGCCGCGCAGCACCGGCACGGTCGCGACGTTGTCGACCACCGTGCGGTGCGGCAGCAGTCCCGCGCTCTGGATGACGTAGCCGATGCCGAGTCGGAGCTTCACCGCGTCGGTTTGGGCGATGTCGCGGCCGTCGACCGTGATCGTTCCCGCGGTCGGGGTGATCATCCGGTTGATCATCCGCATCGACGTGGTCTTGCCGCAGCCGGAGGGCCCGACGAAGACCGTGAACGATTCGGCGTCGATCTCGAGGTCGAGGTTGTCGACCGCCGTCGTGCCGTCCGGGTACTGCTTGGTGACTCCCGAGAATGTGATCACGGCAGGCTCCTCACGAGACCGGCTTGTCGAGCCCCTGGTCCGTCACCCACTGCTTCGCGGCCGCCGCCGGCTCGGTTTTCGCGTCACCCGACACGGAATCGTTGAGCGCGACAAGCTCTTCGGTGGTCAGCTTCGCCGACAGTGCGTCGAGCGCCCGGGTCAGCTTGTCCGAGGACTTGGTGGCGCGTACCACCGGCACGACGTTCTGCGCCGCGAAGTTGTTCTGCGGATCCGCGAGCACCACGAAACCGTTCTGCGCGATCGCCGGGGACGTCGTGAAGATGTCGGCGGCCGTGATCTGTCCCGACGCGAGGGCGTCCACCGTGGCGGGACCGCCGCCGTCGGCGATCGGGACGAAGTTGTCTGCTGTGATGTCGAGGCCGTACTTGGCTTTCAGGCCGGGCAGGCCACCGGGACGTTCCTGGAATTCGGCGGGGGCACCGAACTTCACCTCGTTCGAGTGCGCCGCGAGATCCGCGATGGAGGTGAGGTTCCAGCGCTGCGCCGTCTCCTTCGTGACGACGACGGCGTCCTTGTCCTCGGCCGGGGCCGGTGTGGTGGTCGTCAGTTCCGAGCCCAGCGCGGCAGGCAGCGCGGCGTCCACGTCGGCGGCGCTCGTGGCCGTCGAATCGGGGTCGAGATACTGCAGCAGGTTGCCCGTGTAGTCGGGGATGACGTCGATCGACCCGTCCTCGAGCGCAGGGATGTAGGCCTCACGGCTGCCGATGTTGAACTTCGTCGTCACGTCGAACCCGTTGGCGCGGAGGACCTCGGTGTAGATGTTCGCGACCGTCTCCGATTCGGGGAAGTTCGCGGATCCCACGATGATCGTGTTGGGGTCGTCACCCGATCCCTCGCCGCCGGCGGACAGGGGGTCGGATCCGCCGCCACCGCACGCCGCGAGCGACACGACGGCGACCGTCGCGAGAGCGATACTGCCAACGGAGCGGCGGGTGAAGCCCGACAGAATTCGTGAGGTGCGCATGAGCGTCCTTCCCGTTGTCACCGGCGCCGGACCTGCCGACGGAAGCCGGTGGACGCGTGTCCGCGCCATCGGTTGGCCAGTGTAACGATAGGGACGGACAGAGCACGGTTTTCGACCAGCTCGAGGTAAACGAAAGGCGCGACGTGGCACACACACGGACAGACGGATCGGCCGAGCGCCCGGCGGCATGGTCCCGGGCCCTGATCGCCGGGTTCGCACTGCTGCTGGTCGCGGGGGCGGCGTCGGGATGCGCAGGCGGTGACACGACCCTCGACGGTTCCGCGGGGCAAGGGCAGGGCGAGATCGTGGTGGGAGCGGGTGACGGCGCGGAGAGTCGGATCCTGGCCGAAATCTATGCCGGTGCCCTGCGTTCGACTGGGGCGTCGGTCATCACCGACGGGGGACTCGGCGACCGGACCACGTACCTCGGACAGCTCGATGCCGGAAACGTCAACCTGGTGCCGGAGTTCACGGGCCGGTTGCTGCGCTACTACGACCCCGAATCGACGGAGACGGAACAGGACGAGGTGTTCGAGGCGTTGAGCAAGGCTCTGCCACAGGGGCTTTCGATCTCCGACTTCGCGGCCGCCGAGGACAGGTCGGCGCTGGCCGTGACCTCGCAGACGTCCGGGCAGCTGGATCTCACCAGCCTGGACGAACTCGTTCCCTCGTGCACCACCAGTACAGCCGTGCTGGCCCCGGCGTTCGAGGCCGACGCGCTTCCCGACCTCACCGGCTGCACGTTCGCGCAGACCCGGACAGTGGCCGACGACGCGGCCGCCGTCGGCGAACTCGCCGCTCCGGCACCGTCGGACGGAGCCGTGCGGGTGGCCGGGGTGACCACCGCGTCACCGGACGTCTCGGACGCCGATCTGGTGCTGCTGGCGGACGACGATCACGTGTTCACCGCACAGAACGTGGTGCCGCTGTTCCGGATCGGAACTCTCACCGAAGCCCAGCTGAAGGCACTCAACGTCGTGGCGGGTGAGCTGACGACCGCGGACCTGGCCGACATGATCGGCCAGGTCCGCGGTGGTGCCGATTCAGCCGACGTGGCGCGGGTGTGGCTCGACGCTCATCTGTGAACCCAGGAACGCCCCGAGTTCGGCGACCGCATCCGCGGCCTCGCGGACCAGGGACGCCTGTAGGTGGGCGACGTGCCACAGCCGGGCGTACTCGGTGAGCGTGACGTCCACATCCGACTCGTTCAGCTTGTCGACGAATTCCATGATCTGCGGGTAGAGCACCTCGTCCACCCCGACATGGATCAGCGTCGGCGGCAGTCCCGCCAGATTTCCGTGCAGCGGTGCGTAACCCGGATCGTGTGCGTCCCCGTTGCCCAGGTACTTCTCGGCGGCGTCGAACGACCACGCCGTGTTGACCACGAGATCCCGGTCCCGGGACGTGTCACGCCTGCCGGGATCGACCCACGGAGCGATCAGCGCCAACGCGGCCGGAGTCACACCGTGCCGGTCGATCAGGCGGCGCGCCGTGGCGACCGTGAGGCCACCGCCCGCCGAATCGCCCGCGATGGCGAGTTGCTCTGTCTCGTAACCGTGTTCGGTGTTCAGCTCCATGTACGCCGCGACCGCGTCCTCGAGCCCGGCCGGGAACGGATGCTCCGGGGCCAGCCGGTAGTCGAGGGTGTAGACGACGCTGCCTGATTCCCTGGCGATGTGAGCGGCCAGCGAACGGTGCGTGGCGAGCGAACCGATCGTGTACGCCCCGCCGTGCAGGTAGAGCACCGCGCCCCGGCGTTCGGTGGGTCCCACCGTGATTCGCTCCGCCGGCCGCCCGGCCAGCGAGGTCGGGCGGACGACGGCACCTGCGGGCACCTGCTGCAACGGAGCGCCGAGGTCGAGGACCGCCCGCTGCACGGTGTACGGAAGCCGGGCGTTGAGGCTGAGTCGGTAGAACGGCCGGAGGGCCGTCGCGACGACCGGCAGCGGCAGGTGGAAGCTCATCGGTACCTCAGTTCGACTTCGGGAGGACTCGTCCGGCGACGAGGGCAACCACACGCTGGTAACTCGGTCCGACGAGCCGCACCCAGGCGTCGAGGAACTTGGCGTCGGCGCCGATCAGGACGCGCGGCTTGCTCTTGCGAACTCCGTTCACGATGGTCTCGGCAGCCGCCTCCGGCGTGGTGCGGGCAAGCTTCTGGTCGAAGAACTTCGCGAACGTGTCGAGGTCCTCACCCGGTCCCGCGGTGGCGTTGCGGGCAATGGCCGTCTTGATGCCACCGGGGTGCACACACGTCACCTTCACGGGGTGCTTGGCGATCAGCATCTCCTGGCGCAGCGACTCGGTGAAACCGCGCACCGCGAACTTCGCCGAGTTGTACGCGCTCTGACCCGGCATGGACAGCAGACCGAAGAGGCTGGAGACGTTCACGACGTGGCCGTCRCCCGACGCGATGAGATGCGGCAGGAAGGCCTTGGTGCCGTTGACGACTCCCCAGAAGTCCACGTCCATGATCTTCTCGATGTCCTTGAACTCGGACTTCTCGAACTCACCGTGGTAGGCGATGCCGGCGTTGTTGTACACCTGGTTGATCTTGCCGAAGTGCGCCCGCACCTCGTCGGCGTACGCGAGCACCGCCTCGCGCTGGGTGACGTCCAGGTGATCGGCCTTGACCTCGGCGCCCAGCGCCTCGGCCTGGCGTGCTGTCTCGGCGAGCCCGACCGTGTCCATGTCCGAGATCGCCAACCTGGCACCCCGGCGTGCCAGGTTGAGGGCGAGCGCCCTGCCGATACCGGAACCGGCTCCGGTGATCACGATTACCTTGCCTGCGAACTCGCTCACTGTGCTGTCACCTTGTCGTCGTCGAGGGCGATCTGTGCGGGGATGGCGGCGGGGCCGGGGGTCTTGCCGTTCACGTGCACGGGTGCAGGCAGATCGGCGGTGGCCACGCTGTCGTACGCGGTGAGGTCGAAGCGCTTCGTCTCGTTCCGGAACTGGAACGTGAAGCCCGGCCACAGCGTGGTGTTGTTGCCGTGCTTGTCGAGGTACCAGCTTGCGCACCCACCGTTGTTCCAGACGCTGTGCGACAGCTTCTCCTGGAGTTCGGCGTTGTACCGGTCCTGGGCGTCCTGACGGACCTCGATCTTGCCGATGCCGTACTTGTCGAGCGTCTGAAGGGCGTCGACGAGGTAGTTGAGCTGCGACTCGATCATGAAGACCATCGAGGTGTGGCCCAGACCCGTGTTCGGGCCCACCAGGAAGAACATGTTGGGGAAGTTCGCGATCGCCGCGCCCTTGTAGCCCTGCTGGCCGCCCTCGTCGAAGACGTCGGCGAGCGAGCGGCCGTCCTTGCCGAAGATGCCCTCGAACGTGGGGGAGTCGGTGACGTGGAAGCCGGTGGCGACGACGATGGCATCGACTTCGCGGACGGTGCCGTCCTTCGAGACCACCGAGTCGGCCGTGACCTCGGCGATGCCGTCGGTCACCAGGTCGACGTTGTCCTGCGCGAGGGTGGGGTAGTAGTTGTTCGAGATCAGCATGCGCTTGCAGCCGATCTGGAAGTTCGGCGTGACCTTCTTGCGCAGATCCTTGTCCTTGATCTGGCGGCGCAGGTGGCGCTCGGCCGCGAGCTGCAGCGGCTTCATGAAGACCGGGGCCTTCGCGAGTCCGACGACCTGGCTCTCGCGCATCCAGTAGATGCCGGTGCGGCACAGCTTCTGGAAGCCGGGGAGGTACTTGAACGCGGCGTGCTCGAGCTTCGTGTACTCGCGGTCCGCGCGGGGCAGGATCCACGGCGCCGTGCGCTGGTACACGTCGAGGTGCGACACCTTCTTGCCGATGGCGGGCACGATCTGGATCGCCGAGGCGCCGGTGCCGATGACGGCGACGCGCTTGCCCGTCAGGTCGGCGTCGTGGTTCCATCGGGCGGAGTGGAAGATCTCGCCCTGGAAGCCTTCGATGCCCTTGATGTCGGGGAGGGACGGCTCGCACAATGCGCCGACCGCGGAGACGAGGACCTTCGCGACGAAGTTCCCCTTCGTGGTGGTGACCTCCCAGCGTGTGGTCGACTCGTTCCAGTGGGCGGACTGCACGTCACAGCCGAAGAGGTGCTTGTCGCGCACCTTGTACTTGTCGGCCACCGACTGGATGTACTTCTGGATCTCGGGCTGCGTCGAGAACGACCGGGTCCACTCCGGGTTCAGTGCGAACGAGTAGGAGTACAGATGTGAGGGAACATCGCACGCCGCACCCGGGTACGTGTTGTCTCGCCAGGTACCACCGACGTCGGTGCCGCGTTCGAGCACGAGGAAGTCGGTCTTGCCTGCCTGGGTCAGCTTGATCGCCGCGCCGAGGCCGGCGAACCCGCTGCCGATGATCAGCGTGTCGATGTGCCGGACACCTGCGGTGGTGGCGGAAGTATCTGTGACGGGGAGACTCATGTAAGAAACCATAGGGCGCTATTGAGGGGCAGTCAATAGCCTATTGACCTTCATTCAGTAGTCTTGTCTCATGGACGTCGTGAAGCGGACCCGTCTCAGCCCCGAACAACGGCGCGCGCAACTGATCGATCTCGGTGCGAAGATGCTGGCGCAGCGCCCGCTCGAGCAGATCTCCGTCGAGGACATCGCCGATCAGGCGGGTGTCTCCCGCGGCCTCCTGTTCCACTACTTCGCGTCCAAGCACGACTTCCACCTCGAGATCGTCCGGCACACCAGCAGCGAGATGCTCGCCCGCACCGCCCCCGACCCGTACGTCGGGGAAGAGCGGGATCCGATGCAGATCCTGCGCTCGGTGCTCGCGTCGTACGTCGACTACGTCAGCGAGAACCGTGGCACGTACGTGTCGCTCCTGCGGGGAACAGCGAGTGGCGACCCGGACATGCGCGCCGTCTTCGAGGAGACCCGGGCCGTGATGTCCGCACGGACCCTCGAACAACTGCCCGCGATCGGTGTCGAGCCCACCCGGGCGGTCGAACTCGCCGTCCGCGGCTGGATCGCCTACGTCGAGGAAGTCACGATCACCTGGCTGCGCGACCCACACCTGACCCGCGACGAACTGATCGAACTCAACGTCCAGGCCCTCCCCGCGCTCGCCATCGCCGCCGCACCCGAGATCGCCGCCGCGCTGGTGTCGGCCACCACCACCTGACACCCCTAGTACTCGGGGTACACCCGTAATACCCGCGGGTGACACCGGTTTCATTCCCCGGCGTGACGTGGCGACGCATGCGACGTTCCTAGCGTTCTCGTCATGACCACCCTCGATCTCCGCTCCCGCATCGTCGAGTCCCGCCAGGTGCCGCTGGCGGTGATGGTCGGTGCGATGACCGCCCTCGCACTCGTGTGCGCCGTCGGACTCCTCGTCGACGACCGGACCGTGCTCGGGGTGCCCGTGTGGCTCAAACCGCTGAAGTTCGCGGTCTCCTTCGCGCTCTACGGGGCCACCCTGGCGTGGATGCTGACCCTCCCGCACCGAGGCAGCCGATGGACGCGGGCCATGGCGACGGTGTTCGCCGTGACCGGCATCATCGACGTCGGATTCATCGCCGTGCAGGCCGCGCGCGGAACGTTCAGCCACTTCAACACGTCCGACGACGCCGTCAACACGATCGGCCAGTACGTGTTCATTACCGGTGTCCCCGGACTGTTCGTCGCGAACCTCGTGATCGCCCTGATACTGCTGTTCCAGCGCGTGGGGGATCGTCCCCTGACCCGCGCCATCCATGCGGGCCTGTTCCTGGCGGTGGCCGGCATGGCACTCGGGTACCTCATGGGATTTCAGGGCCGGCAGACCACGACCGACGCGAACGGCCGCGTCGTCGAACTCGCCGCGCGGCACAGTGTCGGCGTCACCGACGAGAATCCGGGACTGCCGGTCACCAACTGGAGCACGTCCGGCGGCGACCTCCGCATCCCGCACTTCGTCGGACTGCACGGCCTGCAGGCGATGCTGCTCGGCGCCCTCGTCCTGAGCGTCCTCGCGTCGCGGATTCCGTGGCTCCGCAGCGAGAAAACCCGAGCGTCCCTGACGGCCGTGCTGGCGCTCGCCTACGCCGGGCTACTAGCCCTGCTCACGTGGCAGGCGTTCCGCGGTCAGCCGCTGATCCACCCCGACGCGCTCACCCTCGCCGCCCTCGGCGGACTCCTCGCCGCCACCGCCCTCGCGGTCCAGGTCGTGAGGTCGCGGGCGGAGGCGGGGCGGTAGTGGTCGGCCGGGCTAGAGATGCCGCAGGAAGCGGTCGGGTCCGTCGAGGAACGACCGCCAGTTGCGGACGAGGTCGAGCTGATTCCACTCGGGGTAGTCGATGCCCTCGTCGGTGAGTTCCCAGACCTCGGCGCCGGGCGCGGCGGCGAGGAGGGGAGAGTGCGTCGCCATGATCACCTGCGAGCCCTCCTCGGCGAGATCCGAGATGACCCCGAGCAGCGCCAGGCAGGACTGGAACGACAGCGCGGCCTCCGGCTCGTCCAGAATCCACAGGCCCACCCCGATCGGACGGTCGGCGACGTACCGCAGGAACGACTGACCGTGCGAGAGCTGATTGAACGACGGATCGTCCTCGCGGGGACGTGACTCGTCGGCCGCACCGAACAGCGAATGCATCGACTCGGCACGCAGGAAACACCCGCCGTACCGCTGCGGCCGGGCGCCGACACACGTGAGGTGAGTGCCGAGATCCGCGTCCTCGGGGCTGGAACCCGCCGACCACAACCGGTCCTGCGCCCCGCGGAACCCACCCTGCCAGGCCGCGGCGATCGACTCGACCAACGTCGACTTTCCGACACCGTTCTCACCCACGATCACCGTGACCGGCCGCTCGAATGCCAGCCCGTTGTCGCACAGTTCCGCCACCGAGGGCAGGTCCAGATACCACGAAGCCGGGTCGAATCCGCTCCGTGGAGTGAACTCGACCCGGCTCAATGGCAGATCAGTCAATCAAACGCTCAGCTGAACGCTTCGTCGATGATCTCCTGCTGTTCCACAGCGTGCACCTTGCTCGAACCCGAGGACGGTGCCGACATCGAACGACGCGAGATGCGCTTGATCCCGGACAGCTTGTCGGGCAGCAACTCGGGCAGAGCGAGACCGAAGAACGGCCACGCACCCTGGTTGGCCGGCTCCTCCTGAACCCACCGGAACTCGGTGGCGTTCGGGTAGCGGTCCAGCGTCTCGCGGAGACGACGACTCGGAACCGGGTACAGCTGCTCGATGCGGACGATCGCGATGTCCTCGCGGTTGTCCTTCTGCTTCTTCGCCAGCAGCTCCCAGTACAGCTTGCCGCTGACGAGGAGGACACGACGCACCTTGTCGCGTTCGGCGTCGCCCGTCTCGTACGTGGGCTCCTCGAACACCGAGCGGAACTTGCCGGTGGTGAAGTCCTCGACGTCGGAGACCGCGGCCTTGTTCCGCAGCATCGACTTCGGTGTGAAGACGACCAGCGGGCGGCGGATTCCGTCGAGCGAGTGACGACGCAGCAGGTGGAAGTAGCTGGCCGGGGTGGACGGCACCGCCACGGTCATCGAACCCTCGGCGCACAACTGCAGGAAGCGCTCGATACGACCGGACGTGTGGTCGGGACCCTGACCTTCGTGGCCGTGCGGCAGCAGCAGCACGACGTCGGACAGCTGACCCCACTTGGCCTCACCGGACGAGATGAACTCGTCGATGATGGACTGCGCGCCGTTGACGAAGTCACCGAACTGCGCCTCCCACAGCACCAGCGCGTCCGGGTTGCCCACGGAGTAGCCGTACTCGAAGCCGACGGCGGCGAACTCGCTGAGTGCGGAGTCGTAGACGAGGAACTTGCCGGGGTTCTCGCTGCCCAGGTTCTGCAGCGGGGTGTACTCGGCGCCCGTCTTGCGGTCGATGAGGACCGAGTGACGCTGCGTGAACGTGCCGCGCTTGGAATCCTGGCCGGACAGGCGAACCATCTTGCCCTGGTCGACCAGCGAACCGAATGCGAGCAGCTCGGCGAACGCCCAGTCGATCTTGCCCTCGCGGGACATTTCGCGGCGCTTCTCGATGACCGGCTTGACGCGCGGGTGCACGGTGAAGCCCTCGGGCACGTTGACGAACGCGTCGCCGATCCGCTCGAGCACCGACTCGTCGACGGACGTCTTCAACTTCGTGGGCAGCACCTGGTCGAGCTCGACCGACTCACTGGGCTCCGGCGTGTACTTCTCGAGTTCGCGAACCTCGTTGAACACCCGTTCCAGCTGGCCCTGGTAGTCGCGGAGTGCGTCTTCGGCTTCCTTCAGCGAGATGTCGCCGCGGCCGATCAGGGATTCGGTGTAGCTCTTACGCACGCTGCGCTTGGTGTCGATCACGTCGTACATCGCCGGCTGCGTCATCGACGGGTCGTCGCCCTCGTTGTGACCGCGACGGCGGTAGCAGATCATGTCGATGACGACGTCCTTCTGGAACTTCTCCCGGAAGTCGACAGCGAGCTGAGCGACCCAGACGCAGGCCTCGGGGTCGTCGCCGTTCACGTGGAAGATCGGCGCGCCGATCATCTTCGCGACATCGGTGCAGTACTCGGACGAACGCGAGTACTCCGGGGCGGTGGTGAAACCGACCTGGTTGTTGACCACGATGTGCACGGTGCCGCCGGTGCGGTACCCGCGCAGCAGTGCCAGGTTCAACGTCTCGGCCACGACACCCTGACCGGCGAACGCGGCGTCGCCGTGCAACATGAGCGGCAGGACGGTGAAGCCGTCCTCACCCTTGTCGAGGATGTCCTGCTTCGCGCGGACCAGGCCCTCGAGGACCGGGTCGACCGCCTCGAGGTGCGACGGGTTGGCCGTCAGCGACACCGTGATGTCGTTGTCGCCGAACATCTGGATGTACGTGCCCTCGGCGCCGAGGTGGTACTTCACGTCGCCGGAGCCGTGCGCGGCCGCCGGGTTCATGTTGCCCTCGAACTCCGTGAAGATCTTCGAGTACGGCTTGCCGACGATGTTCGCGAGAACGTTGAGGCGACCACGGTGCGGCATGCCGATGACGACCTCGTCGAGCTGGTGCTCGGCGGCCTGGTCGATGACGGCGTCCATCATGGGGATGACGGACTCGGCGCCCTCGAGGGAGAAGCGCTTCTGCCCGACGTACTTGGTCTGCAGGAACGTCTCGAACGCCTCGGCGGCGTTGAGCTTGCTCAGGATGTACTTCTGCTGAGCGACCGTGGGCTTGACGTGGTGCGCCTCGACCCGGTCCTGCAGCCACTGCTGCTGCTCCGGCTCCAGGATGTGCGTGTACTCGACACCGACGTGGCGGCAGTACGCGTCGCGCAGCACGCTGAGCACGTCGCGCAGCTTCATCTTCTCCTGGCCGTGGAAGCCGCCGACCTTGAACTCGCGGTCGAGATCCCAGAGGGTCAGGTCGTGCGTGCGGACGTCCAGGTCCGGGTGGCTGCGGAACTTGTCCTTGACGAACTGCAGCGGATCCGTATCGGCCATCAGGTGGCCACGGTTGCGGTACGCGGCGATCAGCTCGAGAACACGGGTGTTCTTGTCGACGGCGCCTTCGGGCACGTCCTTGCGCCAGCGGACCGGCTCGTACGGGATGTGCAGCGCGTGGAAGATCTCGTCGTAGAACTCGTCGCTGATCAGCAGGTTGTGGATGGTCCGGAGGAAGTCGCCGGACTCGGCACCCTGGATGATGCGGTGGTCGTACGTCGAGGTCAGCGTCATGAGCTTGCCGACGCCGATCTCGGCCAGACGCTCGTCGCTCGCGCCCTGGAACTCGGCGGGGTATTCCATCGCGCCGGCACCGATGATGGCGCCCTGGCCGTTCATCAGACGCGGCACGGAGTGCACGGTGCCGATGCCGCCGGGGTTGGTCAGCGAGATCGTGACACCCGAGAAGTCCTCGGCGGTGAGCTTGCCGTCACGCGCGCGCCGGACGATGTCCTCGTAGGCGCTGTAGAACTGCGTGAAGTTGTGGGTGTCGGTGTTCTTGATCGCGGCGACGACGAGGGACCGGCTGCCGTCCTTGCCCGGCAGGTCGATGGCCAGACCGAGGTTGGTGTGTGCGGGGGTGACCGCGTTGGGCTTGCCGTCGATCTCGGCGAAGTGCCGGTTCATGTTCGGGAACGCCTTGACCGCCTGCACGATCGCGTAACCCAGCAGGTGCGTGAACGAGATCTTGCCGCCGCGGGTACGGGCGAGGTGGTTGTTGATGACGATCCGGTTGTCGAACATCAGCTTCGCAGGGATGGCGCGAACGCTGGTGGCGGTCGGAATGGCCAGCGAGGCCGACATGTTCTTGGCGACGGCAGCAGCTGCGCCGCGGAGAACCTTCGACTCTTCTACCGCAGGAGCGGGAGCGGACGCCTTCGCGTCCTTCGCCGCGGTCTCCTTCGCGGGTGCGGCCTTCTTGGGGGCCTCGGTCTTCGGGGCAGCAGCCTTCGGAGCTGCACCGTTGGGTGCAGTCTTGGGCGCGGCGCCGTTGGCCGTCTTGGTCTGAGGCTTGGGTGCGGTCTCGGACTCGGGAACCGGGGGAGTCGACGCCTTGGCGGAGGGAGCGGCAGCAGGTGCGGCGGTGGTGGTGCCGTTCGTGCCGTGTCCGTTGGCTGCGCCTGCCTTGGCGGCGGCGTCGGGAGAGTAATCCGTCAGGAATTCGTGCCAACTCGCGTCCACGGACGACGGATCGTCCTGGAAACGCTGGTACATCTCGTCAACCAACCACTGGTTCTGTCCGAACTGGGATGTAGAGCTGCTGCTCACGGCAGGTGTTCGCCTCGTTTCTATTTCGGTACCCGATCAGAGCGCCTATATACATGAGACTAGCCCTCGCGTGTGACGTGTAAATCGCCAGGCCCGCACGTGTGAGCTGTCTCACGGCCAACCGATGGGGTCACCATCGATGACGGTTCTCGCCCCGCGATTATTCCCCGACCCGGTCTCCGCCGCATCCCACAGTCCCGAATAGTGGCCACCGGCATAGCGCAGAGTGGCGWGCGATCCGGTCTCGACCACCCGTCCCTTGTCGATGACGAGGATCACATCTGCCCGGGCCGCGGTGGCCAGTCGGTGGGCCACCACCACCGACGTCCGGGTCCGGGTCACACGGCTGCTCGCCTCGAGAACTACCTGCTCGGTGGCCGGATCGAGCGTCGCGGTCGCTTCGTCGAGCAGCAGCAGATCGGGGTCGACCAGCTCGGCCCGGGCGAGCGCGATCAGCTGGCGCTGGCCCGCCGACAGTCCCTGCCCGCGCTCGCCGATGGGGTGATGCATCCCACCCCGCAATCCGGCGATCGTGCCCAGCGCTCCGACCGCGCGGGCAGCGTCCTCGATCTCCTCGCGGCTCGCATCCGGGCGGCCGTACGCGATGTTGGTGGCAACGGTCCCGGTGAACAGGTGCGCCTCCTGGGGGACGACGCCGAGGCGCCCGCGGTACGCGCCGAGCGGGTACCGGCGGAGGTCCACGTCGTCGACGAGCACCGCGCCGGACGTCGGGTCGTAGAAGCGGGCGAGCAGTTTCACGATGGTCGACTTGCCCGCACCGGTCCGGCCGACCAGGGCGACGGTGGTGCCGGCGGGGATGTGCAGGTCGATGCCGGTCAGGGCGTCGCTGTCGGCGCCCTGGTAACGGAACCCGACGTCGCGCAGGCACAGCTCGCCGCGCAGATGCCCGTCGATCGGCTGGAGGTTCTCCCGTGACGTCGCCCGCTCGATGGAACTGGGAGTGCGGAGCAGGTCCCCGATCCGGAGCAGACCGACACTGGCCTGCTGGTACCCGTCGAACACCTGTGACAGCTGCTGGATGGGCCCGAACAGCAGCCCGAGGTACAGCACGAAGGCGACGAGTGTCCCGGTCGTCGTGTCGCCGGCCGCGACCTGCCGCGCGCCGACGAACACCACGGCGGCCAGGGCGAGATCCGAGAGGAACGCGATGAACGGGAAGTACAGCGAGATCGCCCGCTGCGACCGCATCCGGCTGCGCCGGTAACTGTCGGCCCGCTCCGCGAACCGGCGGGCGGCGAACCCTTCGCGGCGGTACGCCTGGGCCGCGCGGAGCCCGGCGATGTTCTCCTGGAAGTCGGCGTTGACGAGCGAGATCCGCTCACGCGAGACCGTGTACGCCACCGAGGAGATCCGGCGGAAGATCAGCGTCGCGACGACGAGCGGCGGGATGACGGCGAGCGCCACCAGCGCGAGCGTGACGTCGGTGGCGACCAGGGCGACGGAGATGCCGAGGACGGTCAGGACGCTCACCACGGCGGTGGACATCCCGGTCTGGATGAACGACGACAGCGCGTCGACGTCGGTGGTCATCCGGGTCATGATGCGGCCGGACAGTTCGCGCTCGTAGTAGTCGAGCCCGAGCCGCTGCAGGTGGGCGTAGCTGCGCACCCGCAGCCCGAACAGCACACGTTCCCCCGCGCGGGCGGTGAGGACCGTCATCAGCGCGACGACGAGCCAGCCGGCGACGACGAGGGCGACGCCCACCCCGGCCGCCGTCCAGAGGGTCGCGGAATCCTGCGGGACGACACCGCGGTCGATCGCGAACCGGACGATCGACGGGAACGCGATCCCTGCGAGCGAGTCGAGCGCGAGGCAGACGACGACGGCGACGAGCAGGGCACGGACCGGCCGCAGGATCCGCGACAGCCGGAAGTCGGGCTCGGGCAGGCGCAGGTTCCGGGTGTCGATGCCCGGGCTTTCGACGGCGGGTGGTAGCGCGTTCACGGCCTGCCGAAGTTCCGGGGTCGCGGCCACGTTGCCCAGCGCTCCAGCCATCGGTCCGCCGGCGGTGCGGCCGCCGCCGGGGCCCGCACCGGACGCCGGGGTGCGGCCGGACGAGGCGGACGAGCCGGGCACGTCCCACTCCTCGACGTCCTCCGGCCACAACTCCGACTCGGACGGCATGCGCTGATACGGCATCGGCTCGCTCGGCGCGGGGAGGCTGACGTCGATGGGGCCGGCGTTGTCGGGGGAGGCGAACAGTGCGCGGAAGAGCGGGCACCGTTCGTCGAGTTCGGCCACCGTGCCGGAATCGATGATCCGTCCGCCGTCGAGCACGGCGACGCGGTCGGCGAGCGACAGGGTCGAGCGGCGATGCGCCAGGATCAGCGCCGTCCGCCCGCGATTCGCCCGCAGCGCCGCGAAGATCGACGCCTCGGTGGTGGCGTCGACGGCGGAGGTCGCGTCGTCGAGGATCAGCACCCTCGGGTCGGTGAGGAGTGCGCGTGCCAGCGCGATCCGCTGCCGCTGCCCGCCGGAGAGGGTGAGACCGCGTTCGCCGACCACGGTGTCGTACCCGTCCGGCAACGCGGAGACGAACTCGTCGGCGGCGRCCATGTCGGCGGCGGCGCGGATCTCCTCGGCGCTGGCGTCGGGCCTGCCGAGGGCGATGTTGGCCGCGATGGTGTCGGAGAAGAGGAACGGCTCGTCGAACACGAGGCCGACGGCTTCGCGCAACTGCTCGGCGCTCAGCTGCGAGACGTCGAACGACTCGCCCGCCGACGTGAGGGACACGGAACCCGCGGATGGTGCGTAGAAGCGGGGGAGCAGCAGCGACAGGGCGGTTTTGCCGGAGCCGGCCATACCGACCACCGCGACCGTCTCGCCGGGCGCGATGCGCAGGTCGAGTCCGCGGAGGATGTGCCGGTCCGGTTCGAATCCGAACGTGACCGCCCGCAGGTCCACACCCAGCGGTCCGCCGGGCAGTGCGGTGGGGTGCGGCGGGTCCGCGACCTCCGGTTCGGCGTCGATCACCTCGTACACGCGCTCGACGGCGGCCCGGGACAGCTGGGCCATGATCACGACCGACGACAGCGTGCGGGTGACGGCGGTCATCGTGGCGACGTATGTGGCGAAGGCGAGGAACGTGCCGATCGTGATGGAACCGTGCAGGGCGAGGTAGCCGCCGACCGCGATGACGCCGACGAGACCGAGCTGGGGCAGTGCCGCCATGGTCGGAGCGAAGCGCGCATTGATCCGGGCGGCTCGCAGGCGTTCGGCGTACAGCGTCCGGCTGTGGTCTTCGAGCTGGTCGACGGCCCGGCGCTCCTGGCCGAACCCCTTGACGACGCGGACACCGGTGACGGTCTCCTCGACGTGCTGCGCGAGGTCGGCTGCCCGTTGCTGCGCCGACCAGGTGGCCGCGAACAGTTTCGGGCGCATTACGTAGACGACGAGGCACACGGCGGGGACGATCACCAGCGCGACGACGGTCAGCAGCGGTGACAGCCAGGCCATGATGCCGAGCGCGAGGACGAATTGGAGCAACGCGCCCGCCGACAACGGGACCATGGCGAGCAGGCCCTGCACCAGCTGGAGGTCGGTGATGGACCGCGAGACCACCTGTCCGGTGCGGATCTGATCCTGCCCCCGCCCGTCGAGGCGTTGCAGCGCGCCCAGCAGGCCCAGCCGCAGATCGTGCTGGACGTCGAGCGACAGCTTGCCTGCGAGCATCCGGCGGCCGTACTGGCAGCCGAAGCGGACGCACGCGAGCAGTGCGATGAGCAGGGCGGCGATGCCGATCACCTGAGTGGCGCTACCCGAGCCCGCGGCATCGACCGCGTACTTGGTGAGGAGGGGGAACGAGATGTCGATCCCGGCGGCGACGACCGTCACGGACAGGGCGCCGAGTGCGACACGGCGGTGCGCCCAGCACTCACCGCTCAGCCGTCGAATCCAACCCGGCCGTGCCTGATCCTGCTCCAGCGTCTGCTCCCGTTCGATCACCGAACCGGACGCACTCTCACTTGCCACTGGATCCACGTTAGCGCCGGGTACCGACAGGGGCGGCACCCGGCGCTGCGTCAGGTGATGTCGCGCTGCCGGGTGAGCGCCCAACCGCCGCCGACGAAGACCGCCGTCCACACGAGCAGGGCGAGGGGCGCGGTGGGCCAGAGCGTCAGCCAGTCGATCTCGTTGCCGGCGGCCGCGTTCGCGACCGTCCCGAGGGTGGCCGACACGGGGAGGACACTGCCGACGGATCCGATGCCGATCCCGCTGAGGATCGACCGGAGGATCATCTCGCCGAGGGTGTACCAGACCACGAGGGCGATGCAGCTGCCGACGGACGAGCCGGTGAGCATCGACACGGACGAGCCGGTGAGCATCGACAC
>NZ_JBFUGT010000114.1:0-19446 GCF_056402775.1 Rhodococcus sp. P3_B8 | reverse complement strand
GGCCCGGGGCGTCGGGCTGAACGAAGTCGGAGGCGTGGACGTTGATCAGGTTCCAGTGTTCGGCGACGCTGGTCAGCATCTCACCGGTTAGCGAACGACACCTAACGTACTCCAAGGTGATGGCGGCTGACCGAGGTATCGTAGACTCAGGCGAAACATGCAGAGCGGGAACTTAGTTCGCGCGCTCCTGCGGATTGGCGCACGGGCAGTCGTCGCCACCTGTATCAGGGCCAACCGCCGGGATCGCTCGGTGATGGAGACAAGGTGAGGCGGAAAACTTCCACGCTCCCAACTCCGAGGTGATGCCGAGGTACGCGCCCTGCCTTTACAGGTGGGTAAAATCCAAAACAGGCCGTGCGCGCGGTGAACTGGCACAATAGTTGTTGAGGCGAACTACTCCGGTACTCATCCAAAGGAAAGACGTACCCAATAGTGCCTGCAGCGTTCCAACACGTCGCCGATGAACTCGACAGGGTGCAGTTCCTCAGAGACGTCCCGAAAGGCGAGCGCGACATCGTCGAGCTGCTCAGCACCCCCGCGTATGGGCACGTCGGACGATCCGTGGACGGGTTCACCGAGGCTCCTCTGTTTGCACGCCGATTCCTCGGACGAGTCGCACACCTCGGTGAGGGTGAAGGCGGACACGCTGTGGCAACATACGCAGACGGTGTTCGTGCAGGTCCGCTACCCGGGCGCGCCACCTCCAGTCCAAACATCTCCAAGCCGAATTAGCTCAGAGCAGGACTGCGGCGATCTCGTCGGCGGTGACGCGGGCGAGGTCGACGAAGAATGGAATGCGCGCGTCGATCATGAGTTCGGTGGGCCCGCGCAGGCCGAGTGCGAAACGCACGATTCCGTCGGAGTCGCGGATCGGCAGTCCGATCGTGCGGAAGTCGGGAGTCAATTCCTCGTCGTTGAACCCGTATCCGCGTTCGCGGGTGCGGACGAGTTCTTCCTGGATGCCGGCCACGTCGGTGATGGCGCGTGGGGTGGTCGCCGCTCGGGGTAGTGATGCGATGTCTTCGTCGTCGGTGTCGGACCACGCGAGGAAGACCTTGCCGAGTGCGCTGGCGTGCAGCGGTAGCCGCACCCCTTGCAGTACGTGTCCGTCTGACTCTCTCCAGCGGCTGAACCCGAGGAGGACGACGTCGTGGCCGTGTCGCATGGCGAGCGACGCGGACGCACCTGTCGTCGCGGCCAGCTGCTCGAGGTAGGGCTCGGAGAGGTAGATGCGGTGCTGGCGGTAGGAGATCTGTCCGTAGGCGGCCAGCGCGCTGCCGAGCCGGTAGCGGTTGGACGTCTTGTCCTTGTCGAGGAAGCCGGCGTCGACCAATGATTGGAGTAGGCGGTGGGTTGTGCTCACGGCGAGGTCCTGGCGTTTGGCGATTTCCGATACGCCCAGCTCCTCGCCTCCGTCGAAGCAGGTGAGCATCGTCAGTGCCCGTGTCACCGTCTGCACTCCCGTGGCACGTGAGTCGGTCACGAGCAATCCTTCCTGCGGAGGCCGTCGGCCGAATGTGGGGGCGCTCTCACGCCCGGATGCTGGAGACCCTACTTTCCATCAACTGGAAAATGAAGGTCCGGTTCAACCGGGATTTCGGGGAAAACTCGCCGAACTGCGTTTCTGTACGTTGTCAAGGTTTCCGATCTGTAGAAAACAAACCGGAGGAATTCGGACGCGGAGAACATAGCGTCAACGGTCGTCACAGCTGACGATTCATCCGTTGAAGGAGCTACCCACATGTCCCGCATTCGCCGATTGCCACGAGCCGCCGCAGCGCTCGCCCTGGTCCCGCTTGCCGGGTTGGCGGTGGCGTGTGGATCCTCCGATTCCTCGGGAGGCAGCAGTTCCGGCGCCGAATTCACCCTCAAGGTCTTCGATCCGGGCAACTCCGGTGCGATCGCCGTCGGCAAGCGTGACAGAACCTACGACGAGGCGTTGGCGCCGCTGGGCGCGAAGATCGAATGGGTCAAGACCACACCAGGATTCAGCTCCAACCTCAAACTCTTCAACACCGGTGAACTCGACATCCAGACCGGCGCCTACAGTCCCGTGGTCGGAGCCCTCTCCAAGGATGTCGGTGTCCGCATCTTCGCCACATCCGACCCCTACAACAAGGATCAGGCGGGCATCATCGCCAGGCCCGAGTCCGGGATCACATCGGTGGCGGATCTGCCCGGCAAGCGGATCGCGGTCAACCCGGCCGGCAAGGGTGAGTACATCACCCTGAAGGCCTTGACCCAGGCCGGAATTCCTGTGGACTCCGTCGAGCGTGTGCCGCTGCAGCAGGCGGATGCCGCGTCGGCGTTCTCCACCGGTCAGGTCGACGCCTGGGCGTCATTTTTGATCCCATACCAGGAGGCGAAGGCGAAGGGCGCGGTCGAGATCGCCACCGAGGCGAGCATCGGTTCGGTGGACAGCACCATCATCGCCGGCCGAACGAAGGTCCTCGAGGAGCATCCTGACGTGGTCGAGAAGTTCCTCGAAGTGACGCAGCAGCTCACGGAAAAGCAGCAGCAGGATCCGGCCGCATTCGAGAACGTCTTCGAGAAGACCGGCCCCAGGGCACTGTCGGGTCAGCGACTCGACGACGCGATTGCGCTCGGTGGCCAGATCACGAACTTTCGGTACCCGACCGCAGCCGATGCCCTCGACCTGGAGTCCATCTCGGCGCTGTTCGCCGAGAACGGTGTGATTCAACAGCCGCTGAAGGGCAGTGACGTGATCTTCGATCTCCCGGCGGCGCTCGACACCACCTCGGCCGAGGGCAAGTGACTGCGGTGGTGACCCTGTCGAGTTCGGTGCGCAGCGACGCGCCTGCGGCTCCGAAGCTGGAGACGCCCCGCTATCGCCGAACCCGTGAGCGGCCTCGATGGATCTCGATTCCCCTGCGGTTCCTCGTACCTGCCTTGCTCGTCGCCGCTTGGTCGGTCGGGTCGTGGTCGGGGCTGTTGAGCCCGGAGATCCTCGCCGGGCCGCCCGCGGTGTGGCAGGCGTTCGTGGAGCTGTATCAGTCGGGTCAGTTACTCGACTTCGGCGTCGCTTCGCTGCAGCGGGCCGCACTGGGTGTGGGGTGCGGTGTCCTGATCGGGCTCGTCCTCGGCGTGTTGTCCGGCCTCTCCGCACTCGGGGAGGAGTTGATCGACTCGACGATGCAGATCAACCGCGCCGTACCCTTCCTGGCGCTCGTTCCGCTGTTCATCGCCTGGTTCGGTATCGACGAAACGTTCAAGGTTGTCCTCATCACGGTCGCCACCCTCGCCCCGATGTACGCGTACACCTACCTCGGAGTGCGGGGAGTCGACCGCAAGATGGTCGAGGCCGCCCGCGGGTTCGGGCTCACCGGCTGGCGACTGGTCTTCGGCGCAATCCTGCCGACCGCACTACCGGGGGTGTTGATGGGTCTGCGTATCTGCCTGTCGCTGAGCATCACCGGCCTGATCGCGGCAGAGCAGGTGGGTACCCGGGAAGGGATCGGTTACCTCGTGACGCTCGCGCAGGAGTACAACCGCACCGACTACATGGTCCTGTGYATCGTCATGTACGCGATCCTCGGCCTGGTCTTCGACGCGGTGGTTCGCGTGATCGAGAAGTTCGCAATGCCGTGGCGGCAGCTGTCGGTGACCCGATGAGCGCCGCAGAAGCACCGTTGCCACCGTTGGCGCCGCGCGAACGCACCGCGACGACCGCGGCGGAACGACGAACCGGGTCGCCCCTCGCGGTGTCGCTGTCCGCGGTGCGGAAGTCGTTCGGCGACAAGACCGTACTCTCCGGAATCGACCTCGAGATCACTCGCGGCGAGTTCGTCGTCCTGCTCGGCCCGAGCGGCACCGGAAAGACGACCCTGCTGCGACTGCTCTCGGGACTCGAACCGCCGGACGGCGGCGACGTCCTGGTCCCGAGACAACGCACGGTCGTGTATCAGGAGCCGCGGCTGATCCCGTCCAAGCGTGTTCTGGCGAATGTGTCGGTGGGGCAGAAGCGTGCACAGCTCACCCGCGACAACGCGCGGCGCGCGCTGGCCGAGGTGAACCTCGCGGACAAGGAACGTGCGTGGCCCGCCACCCTCTCCGGTGGCGAAGCGCAGCGGGTCGCGCTCGCCCGTGCCCTCGTTCGTGAACCGGAACTGCTGTTGCTGGACGAGCCGTTCGCGGCGCTGGACGCCCTCACGCGGCTGCAGATGCAAGATCTCGTCGGCGACCTCGTCGCCCGCCACCGCCCCGCCGTTCTGCTCGTCACCCACGACGTGGACGAAGCCGTCCGGCTGGCCGACCGCGTCCTGATCCTCGACAACGGCGGCTTCGCGGTAGATGTCGACATCGACCTCCCGCGCCCGCGGGACCGCAACGACCCCGAGGCGCTGCGCTACCGAGCGACCTTCCTCGCCCAGCTGGGCGTAGGTCGCCATTCCTCTACCAGACAGGACATTTCATGACGGTGACAACTGGCAGTGCCATCGACACGCTCTGGTACACCCGCTGCCCGGTGCCCACCGCGAGCGGCCTCGCGAACAACCTCGGGTGGCTGGGGCGCACCGCGGAGACGGCCGGGGTGCAATTCGGTGTGCTGCAGGACGCGGGCCCCGAACTGGCAGTACGGCATTTCGATCACCAGCTGCCGGGCCTGATCCGTGAAGGCGGCAACGTCCCCGCTCTCGCCGCGCGAGCGGAAGGATCCCCGACCCGGCTGATAGGTCTCACCTGGATCGACGAGGCCCAGGCCATCCTGGTGCGCGGCGAATCGGACGTCCGCGACGCCCCCGGACTGCGAGGACTCCGCATCGGGATCCCCGCCTGGGCCGCCGATCGTGCACGCAGCTTCCCGCGCGCCATGGCGCTGCACGGCCTTGCCTCCGCTCTGCGACTCGGCGGTCTCACGTTCGCCGACGTGCACCTGGTCGAGGTCCCGACGACGCCGGCCCCGCACGTACGCACCGCCAATCCCGATCGCAACACAACGTGGGGCGTGGAGCCGTTGCTGGCCGGGGACGTCGACGCGATCTACGTCAAGGGCGCCCGGGCGCAGGAGGTGGCACGACAGCATGGACTGGCGGTGGCGGTGGACCTCGATTCCACCGACGCCCTGCGCGACCGGGTCAACAATGGAACCCCGCGACCGGTCACCGTGCACGAAGACCTTCTTCAGCAGCGGCCGGACATCGTGATCGGGTTTCTCGCCGAGAGTCTGCGCGCCGCCGACTGGGCGGCCGCGAATGTCGAACAGGTCCGTGCGGTGTTCCAGACCGAAACCCAGTCCGGCCCCGAAGGCGTCGTCGCCGCGTACGGCGAGAACTTTCACACCGGCCTTCACTTGAGCCTGTCCGATGAGCGGGTGGATCTGCTGGGTGTGCAGAAGCAGTTCCTCTACGCCCACGGCTTCCTCGCCCACGATTTCGACCTCGCCTCGTGGGTTGCGCACGAACCGCTCCGGCAGGCACGCGCGCAGCTCGACGCCGAGAAGGCGGCACCGCAGTGACCGACTTCTACTGGGAACTTCCGACTCGCGGTGACGGACGCAGGGTCGCCACCGAACTCGGCACTCGCGGTGGTTTCGGGGTCGGGACCGCGCACAGCGTCGCCACCGATCTGCGTCCCGGCCGAGTCGGCCCCTTCGACGAACTCGCCCAGGTGATCCACGCCGCGGAACTGTCGGGCGTCGACGGTGTGGTCGCGGGATACGACCCCTCGGGCGAGGAATCCTGGATCGTGGCCGCGGCCGCACTCCGGCAGACACGTCACGCACGGGTCGCCGTGGAATTCCACCCCGCCTTCGGAACCCCGGTCTACGCGTCGAAGATGTCGGCCACTCTGCAACGGCTCTCGGGTGGACGGCTGGAGTGGCGCCTCGCGGTGGAGACGGATCCCGCAGACGCGCGCTCGCGCGGCGATCGGGTCACCGGCCGCGACCGCTACGCCCGCGCCGCCGAATTCCTCACGGTCGCCCGCGGGGTGTGGAACGACGAGGAGATCCTTCCTGGTGGGTTCGGAGGCACCGGGTACGAGTTCGCAGGCGACTTCTACGACGTGATCGACGGCGGCTTCCGCGGGATCCTGTCCGGACTGCCGTTCCCCGTCGTTCATCTCACCGGGGACTCCGAGGACGCCCTCGCGTTGTCGGCCCGCCACGGTGACGTGCATCAGTTCGCGCTGACCGAATCCGGCTTCGAGGGTCCCGCGAAGACCCTGGCAGCCCTGGCACGTGAGCACGGGCGATCGGTGCGGACGCTGCTGCGGGTACCGGTCATCGCGCGGGAGACATCCGACGAGGCGTGGGCACGCGTCGAGCGCCTGTGGCGGGAAGTCCACCCCGGCCCCGGCATCGACGATCCCCGCGCCCTCGACCGGGGCGAGTCCCGGTGGGCGGGCTTCGACCGCCTCGGCCACCCGCAGAGCATCGGACTCGTCGGCAGCTACGAGGACGTCGCACGGCAACTGTCGTCATTCCGCGAGCGAGGCGCCGACGGCTTCGTCCTGGCCGGACGCCCGCACATCGAGGAACTCCACCGCGCGGGTGAGCACCTTCTGCACCTGGTCGATCCCGCCGGACGCACCCTCGCCACACAGGAGACGCACTGATGAGCATCGACTTCTACTGGCGCATCGGGATGGAAGGTGATCACGCGTCGTTGCGCACGCCGCGGCGCTACAACCGCGGCGACGCGGGTGGGCACCGACCCGGCAATATCGCTCCGGCGATCCGGGGCGGGGAACTCGACGGCTACGGGTACATCGATCACATGGCCGCGGTGGCGAAGGCGTCCGAGTCGGCCGGCTTCCTGGGCGGTCTGCTGCCGTCCTTCCCGATGACGGAAGACCCCTGGGCAACCGCGGCCGCGCTGGCCGCCGAGACCACCACGTACCGATTCATGGTCGCCTTCCAGCCCGGGTTCCTGCACCCGGTGCAGGCGGCCAGGATGTCCGSGAGCCTGCAACGCGCCACCGGAGGTCGGCTGGTCTACAACATCATCAGCGGCGGCGGCGGTGCCCCTCAGCTGTGGTGGGGAGACAAAGTCGATCACGACGACCGCTACGCCCGCACGTCCGAGTTCCTCGACGTCCTCCGAGGGGTCTGGGACGGAGAGCCATTCGACTTCGACGGCCGGTTCTTCCGCACCGCCGGTGCGGCCCTGGCTCCCGGTCTGGCCGGACAACCGTTCCCCGAGGTGTACTTCTCCGGCTCGTCCGCGGCAGCCGTCGCCGCCGCGGGCACGCACTCGGACTACTATCTGTCCTGGCTCGAGCCGTACGCAGACCTGCGGAAAAAATTCGACGGCGTACGAGAGCAGTCCGCGAAAATCGGGCGCACCCCCAAGTTCGCTGTGCGGATCGACATCGTCGCCCGCCACACCGAAGAAGCGGCCTGGGCGGAGATCGAGAAGGGCTGGGCCTTCGTCGACAAGGATGCCGCAAACCGGGCGGCGCAGGGCGATTCCGTCGGGGCGGCCCGCATCAAGGGCTGGGTACCCGAACACATCACCGGCTACCGGGACCTCGAAGTCCAGCCCAATGTCTGGTGCGGCTTCAGCCTGATCCGAGGCGGCCCCGCATTCGGCCTGGTCGGCAATTACGAGCAGGTCGCCGAACGTCTCGACGAACTACGCGCACTCGGCGTGGACGCCTTCATCCTCGCCGGCAATCCCCACCTCGAGGAGGCGTACCGCGTCGGCGAAGAAGTACTTCCCCTGCTGCAACGCACATCACCCATCACTTCCGGACAGGACACGCTGTGACTACCACCGAGAACCGACTGGACCCGCAGATCGCCACGTTCGTCGACGCCGCGCGCCGCGACGCCGACAAGGCGTTCACCGTCTTCCGGAGCACCGGCACCGTGTCGGCCAACGGCACGGTCAACTTCGTCGAACGCGTGCCGGGCACCGAGATCGCGGTCGCGCTCAACGACCCCGGCCCGTGGGCAGACGATCCGGGTGTGTCACCAGTGGTCGCGACGTTCGACGGTGAGGTGCTCTCGGGCAACGGCTCTGCGGGATTCGTCACCGGTTACGCCGCCGTCTTCCGGCAGCACCCCGAGATCACCAGCGTCGTGCACATTCACACCCCGTGGCTGGGCGGGTGGGCGCAGACCCACCGCACTCTGCCGATCCGGTACGCGGCCTCGCAGCGCCTGACGCTCTCCCGCGAGATACACCCCCACATCGACCGGTCCCGGTCGGCGGGCGAGTTCACTCTCGAACGCCTGCAACACGACCCGGATCTGGTTGCCATCTTCGAAGCGAACGGCGGGGTCAACGTGATCGGCCGGAGCGGACTGCTGGACCTCGCGAAGTTCGTCGTACTGCTCGAGGAAGGCGCCCAGTTCCAGGCGATCGCGGAGTCGCTCGGCGGGTCCGTCGAATTCGATCCGTCGAATCTCGCGGTGCAGTGGGGGCGCTCGGGTCTGGCCGACGAGGCACGCCGCCGCGGCCTCATCTAACTCACTCGTCCCCACACACTCACAGGCAACCAAAACAGAACAGGTAGAGATCATGACAGTGCGCGTCGGATACTTCCCGCACAACAATTCGCTCTTCGTGCTCCGGCACACCGGAATACTCGAACGCCGGCTACCGGACATCGAATGGGTCGACCTTCGCGAACTCCCGTCGAAGCCGCCTGTCGATCCCGTCAATGCCCTTCCGACCCTGCATTCCGACTGGCTGTTCGACGACGGGGGATACGACGTCATCGGCACCGGCTTCACCCCGCCGATCACCGGCCTGGCCCACGGCCGTGACCTCGTCTACATCGGCATCTCCGGTCCCCGCGTCGAGAACGGCCGACTCGTCGTGAAGGCGGAGTCGGGCATCGAATCCGTCGCCGACCTGCGCGGGAAACGGGTCGGGATCGCCCATGGGTCCTGGCAGACCACGCTGCTGCTGTTCGCGCTCGACCGGGTGGGACTGACCTGGTCCGACATCGTGCCCGTCGACACGGACGTGCGCGAAGGCGGAGCCGAACTCGTCAGCGGCGCCATCGATGCCTGGGTCGGCGCCTACCCAGGACTGACGGACATCGAAGCGGATACCGAGCTGCGCACTCTCGTCGAGACCGAGGGACTGTTCAGTCATCCGTCGCTGTGGTTCACCCGCCGAGATTTCGCGGAGAACAACCCGGAGCAACTGCACGCGATCATCGAGGCGCTGCAGGAATCGGACGAATGGATCGAGCGGAATCCCCGCGCTGCCGCGCAGTACTTCGTCGACGACGTGGAGCGGCGAGGTGGCACAGCAAGTCTCGACGCGTGGGAGGCAGCGCTGCGCGGACGGCCGTTCGGCATCAACCCGGTCACCGAGGAATTCCTGGACGAACAGCAACGCGCCGCCGACCTGCTGCTGTCGAACGGGTTGCTCGCACGACCGATTCAGGTGCGCGACGCGGTGGTTCCGTGGATCGGCGAGTTCGTCGGTACCGCACGCTCGACCGTCTAGGTAGCTCGCGGCGTCAGGCTCCGGGCGGCGAACTCGCCCGGCACCTCACGTGGCGCGACGCTCAAACTCGTACGAGGCGGCGGATCGACGAGTTGCGCTGACCTGGTTCGACTCGCCGACACTCACCACGATCGGCGGAACAAAGCCTATGCCCTGGGGTGCCGGGCATCGTGTACCTTCACCTCGGCGCACGGAGTTCGCGCTCGAAGTAGCGAAGTCCTCGCTCAGTATCCAACTCGCCGTCGAAGACAGAATCTGCACCGCACTCGCAATCGAAGGTCTTGCCTGAACCGCAGAGGCCATGGGCGACATCGTTCGCAGTTCGCGGGCGGTGACCCGGTCGTAGGGGGCCTTGCGTTGCGGGTTGGCCGCTGCCCACGAGTCGAATGCGAGTTGCCACTGCGCCCGTGCGGCGGCGCCGCGCTCGCACGCGTTGCGGGTGTGGGCGATCACCCTCAGATTCGACCTGCAAGGTCAGCTCGGGGTCGACGCCGAGCTTCGCCTTGACTGCGGCCCCAGGCCGGGAATGCGGGTGCCGAGTTCGCCGCGGACGGTGGCGGGGGTGTGGCCGTGCCGGATGAACAACCGTTGCACGTCGGGTGATTCCTCTCGTGAATGGGGTTGTGCATTAACGCCGGTAACCGCGCACGGTGTCCTCGGTGACCGCGACGATCGTTCAGATGAGGGCCGGGTCGAGCGCATGAAGGGCGTGCACTTCCGCCCGGGAGGGCGCGTACGCGCCGGATCGGCTGACCGTCAACGCACTCGTGTGTATCGCGCGGAGCAGTGCGGGTTGGACATCGGGCCAGTCCACAGCCGCGAGTCGATCGCGTGCTTGGGGTGAGCCGAGCAGGCCCGCGTCGAGTAGTCCGGAGAGTAGTCCGGCCATGAAGGAGTCCCCGGCACCGACCGTGTCGCCCACGGTGACCGGTGCCTGGTCGATGTGGAGCATGTCCCGGTTGTGAGCCAGTCGCGCGTAAGCGCCACAGGATCCGCGGGTGACGACCACCAATGCTGGTCCTGTCTTCACCCACCGCCGCATGATGTTCTCGACCGGCACGCCCGGGTAGAGCCAGTCGAGGTCCTCGTCGCTGGTCTTTACCACGTCGGACAGTGAGACCAGGTGCTCGACGCGGTCGACGACGGTGTCGGGCGAATGCATCAGTGCGGGACGGATGTTCGGGTCGTATGACACGGTACCGAGGAGCCGCATCCGTTCGGCGGCGACGACCACCGTCGAGCCGCCTGGTTCGACGGTGGCGGCGATGCTGCCGGTGTGCAGATGCCCGAACGGTTCCAGGTCCGGCAGTTGCGGGACCGCCCAGTTCAGGTCGAACTCGTAGTTTGCGTGTCCGTCCGCGTCGATCCGGGCGAACGCGACCGACGTTTTGTGTGCGGAGTCGGTTCCGGGCGTGATCTGCACGCCGGCGGACTCTGCCCACTGTCTGAGCAGATTTCCCCGGGGGTCTTTGCCCCAGTGGGAGCAGATGCTGGCCGGGTGGCCGAGTGCGCCGAGTCCGACCGCGACGTTGAGCAGGCTGCCGCCGACGTGTTCCTGAGTGAATCCGGGCCTGGTGACGACGTCGATCAGTGCTTCGCCGAGGCTGAGTACGCGGCTGGTCATCAGTGCGCCCGTACCGCGGTCGGCTGGTCCGGGCCGTGGTCGAGTGCGACGCCGAGCTTGGCCTGCATCTCCTCGAGCGGCACACCCTTGGTCTCGGGCATCGCCTTCAGCACCCAGATCAGCTGACCGACCATGGCGAGGAAGAAGATGCTGAACGCGGCGCCGGCACCGAGGGCACCGATGATCGGCGGGAAGGCGAACGAGGTGATCGCGGCGAACACCCAGTGGGTCAGGCTGCCCAGCGACTGCCCCTGACCACGGATCCGATTCGGGAAGATCTCCGAGAGGAATACCCAGATCACCGAGCCCTGGCCGACGGCGTGGGCGGCGATGAATCCCATCAGCCCGATCAGCACCAGTATCGACGACGTAGAGGTGAACTCGCCACCGCGCGCATTTTCGTAGTAGAACATCACGGCGGCAAGGAATCCCAGGGACATCAGGTAGCCGATCGAGCCGACGATCATCAGCTTGCGCCGGCCGAGCCGGTCGATCAGGCTCAGCCCGACCATGGTGGCGACCAAGTTCATCGCGCCCACCCCGACGCTCATCAGGAACGCGGCGTTCGTGCTGGCGCCGGCCTCCTGCATGACCCGTGGCGCGTAGTACAGGACCGCGTTGATGCCCGACAACTGGTTGAAGACGGCGATCGCGACGGCGAGCAGGATCACCTTGCGGTGCCCGCGCGTGAAGAACGGCACCTTCGTCATGTTCGCGGTGGCCGCCAGCGACTCCCGGATCTCACTCATCTGGAAGTCGACGTCGGCTTGGGTGGCGCACAGGCGCTTGCTCGTTGCGGTCGCGTCGTCCCATCGACCGTTGGCGGCCAGCCAGCGTGGCGTTTCGGGAACGGTCGGCAGCATGAGGACGAATACCAGTGCCGGAACGATCATGACGCCGAGCATCCAGCGCCAAGCATTGTCGCCGGGGACCGCCGCGCGGATGACGGCGTTGGATGCATAGGCGATGAGGATGCCGAGCACGATGTTGAATTGCACCAACCCGACCAGGCGTCCTCGGTTGGCCGCGGGGGCGATCTCGGCGGTATAGATCGGTGCACAGACGCTGGCACCACCCACGCCGATGCCACCAATGAACCGGAACAGCATCAGAATTTCGACGTTCGGGGCCAGGGCAGACCCGAGGGCGCCAAGAACGAAGAGGACGCCGATCACGTAGAGCGCCTTCTTGCGGCCGTACCGGTCTGCCGGCCGGCCGGCGACCAGAGCGCCGAGGATCGTCCCGATGAGTGCGGTGGTGACGGTGAAGCCCAGCTTGGCATCGCTGAGCGCGAACACCTGCTGGATCTGTTCCTCCGCACCGGAGATGACGGCGGTGTCGAATCCGAAGAGCAGCCCGCCGGTCGCGGCGACTATGGCACTGCGAACAACTATGGGTTTCACGAGATGTCTACTTCCTCTTGCGGTTGAAATATCTTGGAAAAGAAGGATTTCCGCGCACAGTGCGATGGGTTGGGCACCCACGCGCGGGGTCGAGTGGCTCGGAGCCAGAAGCGCCCTGCGTCTCGACGGATGTCGTGACCGCTGCGGGCGGCACCCTGCTCCAGCGATTCCGCCGCCAGGTATGTGTGTGCGATGCCCGTAGGGCACGAGGTTGTGGCTACGAACTTCATGTCACGCGCCTTTCCTAGCGGTTCGCTGTCGTAGCCGAGGCGGCGACCGATCGAGGCGGCCCTGCCTGATCCTCCGTCGCTGTATCGATGAGCCTGCGGACAGTTATAGCTGTGACGTGGCTCTCATGTCAACATATACGGGCCTAAACACATACATTCGGACACCAATAAGCAGATCAAAACAACACGCCGAAGTGGCTTGGCGGCCTGCAGTGCGATCACCTCCACGCCGGGGCGAGCCGGAGTTCCGGGCGCG
This sequence comes from Rhodococcus sp. P3_B8, assembly GCF_056402775.1. Classification (NCBI taxonomy): domain Bacteria; kingdom Bacillati; phylum Actinomycetota; class Actinomycetes; order Mycobacteriales; family Nocardiaceae; genus Rhodococcus; species Rhodococcus sp. P3_B8. The sequence goes on along the minus strand of NZ_JBFUGT010000114.1, from coordinate 6,505 downwards.
CGCTGCCTGGAGGGGCGGAGTCTGCGGGGGCGCGACTGTCTCCACGAAAGCGTCAGGCGTGCGCGTGAAACTGTTGGCCCGGAACGGGATGCGGCCGGCGGGGCGGCCACCACCCCACAGCCTCAGCCCGCACAACTCGTTGGTGTTGGCGAAGGCACTCTCAGCGCATCCCGATGCAGATCTCGCCGGTCGTGACGCCGTCTTCGAGCACCTCGAGGGAACGGCCCCGCGTTTCGGCACCTTCGTCCACACCAACACAAGCGCCGCCACGCCGACGACGAACGTGAACAACGACCCGGCGATGCCGATTTCCTTGACGAGCGACAGAAGCCGGACTGACGGTGCCTCTCGCGTCTGTCGTGCGGCGCGCTCTGATTCCCGCCCACTCGGGCAGGATGAGACAGTGGGCGATCGAACCGCAGCAGACCTCGAACGTGAACTCGCCATGCTCGTCTACGTACGCGGATGCAGGAGTCGCTCGCGTGGCCCGCAATGGTTTACGAAAGGAGATCGATGTCCTGCGATCCCGCAATGCAGAACTGGAGCGGGGAGTCGCCCGGCTTCGCCTGCTCACCGGCGACGGTCAGTCGTGTTGACCGACGGCGGCACTGCCGGGTGGCGGAGAGTGCCGGATCGCGGCGTCCCGCAGTGCCCGCAGCAGCGGTGTCACCCGGTTGCGGCGGTACACGAACCTCACGACCGCGGGCGGCGCACCGACCAGCGGGATGAACTGGACGTTCCGATGGGTTACCCGCCTGCGGGCAACTTCGGGAACCGTGCCGACACCGCGATCGGCGGCGATCAACTCGAGCCAGTCGTCGAAGTTCGAGCACGTCACCACCGGGCCGTCGTGGTTCGGCCACAGATCTTCGGATGTGGTGCCGCTGAGGGTATTGATGACCAGGGGAAGCGTTCCGAACTCACCCCAGTCGATCGATTCTCGGGTCGCGAGCGGCGACGCCGTCGAGACCGCCGCAATCCGCTGCTCCTCGAACAGCGGATGCTGCACGAACTCGTCGCCGGGAACATCCCGGCGGACGACGGCGGCGTCCACGGTGGCGTTGTTCAGTGCGGCGATGGGGTCGTCGTAGCGACGCGGAACGACGGTGGCGCGGGAATTCTTCTCGACGTCGTCGATCACCTGCTGCGCCCACGGATCGGGCAGGAGCCAACTGAAGCCGAGGACGAGGGATCGGTTGGTGTACAGCGCAACCGCGGAATCGAGATCGCCGAGGATGACGCGTACCTTCTCGACGAACCCGGCACCGTCCTCGGTGAGGGCAAGTGCCCGCGAGGTCCGGTCGAACAATCGCACGCCGAGCGAGGTCTCGAGCTGCTGCACCGTCCGGGTGAGCGCCGGCTGGGTGATGTGGAGTGCGTTCGCCGCCGCGGTGAACGAGCCTGCCTCGGCGATCGCAACGGCCGCCCGCAGATGCCGCAGTTCGATGGACATAACTCCCAAGCATAGATCCGGCCGAAGAGGCATTTCCGCTCCGCAATGCGGCGGTGCACGATGAGAACGGAAAGACCACGTACACATCGACCGAAAGGATCCTGGTGTTCGATCTCGAGGACGGCCTCCGAATTCCCATCATCGGGGCGCCCATGGCAGGAGGACCGAGCACGCCCGAGCTCGTTGCCGCGGTCTCGTCCGCCGGTGGCCTCGGTTTCCTTGCGGCCGGGTACAAGACCGTCGACGCGGTTCGGCGTGAGGTCGACGCGGTCCGCGCGCTGACGAGCGCACCGTTCGGACTCAATATTTTCGTCCCCGGTCGCCCCCTGGCCGACCGTGCCGCGGTGGAGGCCTACCGGTCGTTGCTGCAGCCGCTCGCGGAGCGCAGGCAGGTGTCGCTGCCGGCGGTCGTCGACTTCGACGACGACGCCTTCGACGCCAAGGTCGACCTCGCGGTCGAGCGTGCCGTTCCCGTGGTGTCGTTCACCTTCGGCCTTCCGCCGCGCGACGTCGTCGATCGGTTACACGACGCCGGYAGCGCCGTGGTGGCCACGGTGTCCGATGTCGACGAGGCGCGCTCTGCCGCTCGGGTGGGCGTCGACGCGATAGGTCTGCAAGGAGTGGAYGCGGGCGGGCACCGAGCGACGCTCGACCCCGACGCCGAGCCGGACCCACGTTCGACGAGGGACTTGGTCGAGGCGGCCCGCTCAGCGATCGACCTTCCGATCATCGCGGCGGGTGGGATAGCCACCGGATCCGACGTCGCGATGGCACTCGCGGCCGGTGCCACCGCCGTCCAGATCGGTACCGCTCTCCTCGACGCCGACGAGGCAGGGACCAAACCCGCGCACCGCGCCGCGTTGCACGACGCCCGCTTCACCGACACCGTCGTCACTCGCGCGTTCTCCGGTCGTCCCGCGCGTGGCCTGGTCAATGATTTCATCACCGACTTCGATGCTCACGCGGTGGCGGCATATCCGCAGGTACACCTGCTGACCAGTGGGTTGCGTGCCGCAGCAGGCGCAGCCGGTGACCCGCACGGCCTCGCCCTGTGGGCCGGGGTCGGCTATCGCAGTGCCCGTTCGGCCCCCGCAGGGGAGATCGTTCGGGACCTGTGGAGTGAAGCACGGTAATTCCCGTGGATATCGGCGATCTGAACTTCTTCCTGGCCGTGGCCCGCGCAGGCGGAATCTCCCGGGCATCGAAGGAGCTTCTGACGGTTCAGTCGAACATCAACTCACGGATCCGCGCGCTCGAAGACGAACTGGGAGTGGAACTGTTCCGCCGCGATGCCCGTGGCGTGACCCTGACGAACTCCGGCGAACGTCTCCTGCCCTATGCCGAGCAGATCACTCAGCTCGTGCGGGAAGTGAGGCAGGTCGTCAGCGACGATCGAGATCCGGGCGGACGATTGGCGATCGGCTCCATGGAGACCACCGCGGGATCGCGGCTTCCCGGTGTGCTGGCAGCGTTCGGCGAAGAGTGTCCCCGAGTCGACTTCACCCTGGCGACCGACACCACGGACGCGCTGACCACCCAGGTGATCGAGCATCGACTCGACGGTGCGTTCGTCTGCGGGCCGGTGCGGCACCCGGACCTGGTGTCCGAGCAGGTCTTCATCGAGCAACTCGTGCTGGTGAGCGGCGTTCGCGTGGCCGATCTGGACTCCGTCATGACCGATGGCCGGCGGCACAGGGTTTCTCGTCTTCCGGGCCGGCTGCGCCTACCGGGCCCGCCGGGAGCGGCTCTTCGAGCAGCACGGAGTGCCGAGCCCGGATGTCCTCGAGTTCGGAACTCTCGAGGGCATCCTCGGGTGTGCGGCTGCGGGGATGGGCGTGACCCTGCTGCCGCTGGGCGTGGTGACCACGTCGCCGTTGGCGGCGGCCTTGAAGGTGCATCACCTCGCGCCGGCCGACTCGCGCGCAGARACCCTGTTCATCCGCCGCACGGACTCCACCATGACCCCTGCCATGTCGCGATTCCTGTTCCATACTCACGAGTCCAGCCGCCCGGCCTCCCTGAAATCCGTGGCTCGTTAGCGGGGGCCTGTGCGCCAACCGAATGTTGTTGAAAGAGAATGCATGAACGCAATAGACAGCGCCGGCGAGCTGACCGCATACCGCACGCCGACATCGCCGTGGGTCACGGTCGGTCAGGTCGGGGCCGCATTGGCGGCCAGCATGGGCATCGGACGGTTCGTCTACACACCTGTGCTCCCACTGATGGAGGCCCAGGCAGGATTGACACCGTCGGCGGGCGCCGCTCTGGCGACGGCGAACTATCTCGGATACCTCGTCGGGGCACTGGCCGGAATCGTCCTACCCGCCTTGGTGCGCTCGGCGGCAGCCATGCGTGTCTCGCTGCTGATCCTGACCGCCACGCTGGCGCTCATGCCGGTGACATCGAACGAAAACGCCTGGGCCGCACTGCGCTGTGTTGCGGGTGCTACCAGTGCGATGGTCTTTGTCATCGCTGTCAGCGCCATGCACTCCACTCTGAGTGGGCAGGCGGCACACCTGTCGGGTTGGGCGTTCGGCGGAATCGGAGCAGGTATTGCCCTCTCCGGGCTCGTCGTCCTTCTCTTGCGATCGATGAGCACGTGGGGATCCGTGTGGTGGGCGGCCGCACTGCTGACCCTGATCTGCACCCTCGCGGCGTGGACTCTCACACCGGAACGCGCTCCGACGGCGCCGGCGGCCGAGCGCAGACGGTCGCGCACGCAGGGGCACCGCCGGTTCAGTGCGCTCTTCATCAGCTATTCCCTCGAGGGCGTCGGATACATCATCGCCGGCACCTTTCTCGTCGCAGCGATCGACCACACCGCAGGCAGCTTCGCCGGCAGTGGCGCCTGGGTGATCGTCGGGCTGGCGGCGCTACCGTCCGCTCCACTCTGGGCGTCTCTCGGCCGACGGTGGTCCCGCCCGATCCTGCTGGTGATCGCCCTCGTCGTTCAAGCCGCCGGCATCGCGTTGCCCGCGGTGGCAGACGGCCTCTGGCCCGCCCTGATCTCCGCATTTCTGTTCGGGGGAACATTCCTCGGCATCAGTCAGATGTCGCTGACGATCGGCGCTTACCTCCAGTTCCCACGCGCGGTCGCGATCCTGACAACCGGATACAGCCTTGGCCAGATCGCGGGCCCGCTCATCGTCGCGCCACTGCTTTCCGATGGCTACCACCTGGCATTGCTCGTCGCTTCGGGCATCGTCCTGGCGGCAGCACTCGCCGCCGCGTTACTGACCACCCGGTTTCGTCAGCGAGCGACGGTCGAATGAGCAGGGCGTCGAAAGCAGTTGTGCGAGGCGGGGACCCGGCCCGCATGCGTCCACTCACATCAGGTCTGTCGAAACGAGTCGGAGCCACAGCAATAGCCGCCTGGTCGGATTGTCGAAGTCGATCTGGAACTCTTCGGCGAGGCGGGTGATCCGGTACCGAATGGTATTGCCGTGGACATGCATTCGGTCCGCCGCTTTGGACACGTTCGCGTTGGAATCGAAGTACGCACGCAGGGTGATCAGAAAGTCGGTGTGATGGGTGGCGTCGTACGCCCGGATCGCATCGATGACGTCGAACTTGTCGAGATGCTTCTCGGCTATGTGCCTGCCGATTTCGAGTAGGTTGAGCTCGGTCCAATAGTCTTCGAACACAGCCGCTGCCGGGGTGTCCGCTCCTGCAGGGTCAGAGTCGTCTCGCGCCGTAGGTCGTCGATCGGCTGGCCCGGCACCGTGGAGTAGCCGAGGATGCGGCCCGAAGGATCGACGATGCTGGCGGCTCCATTGGCTATCGAGGCTACGGCGTCGGCGAAGACGAACAGATTGCCGAGACGCACGCCCGATACCGAATCGACCGCAGCACCCGCGACCGCTGTGCGTGCCATCGCGATCAGTCGTGTTTAATCCGCGTCGTCGCCGACGACGAGCACGGGAACGTCGTGACGACTGGACGCGGCCCGCAGGTCCTCGATCGGTGTTCCTCATGCTTTGACGATCACGGCGGCAGCCTCGCTGACTGGGTCGATTGCGCACTCCGACCAGCGGAGTCGCTCGATTCGACCTCGCGACCGATAGGGCCCCGCACGGCAGAGATCATGTGGCATTCTCACGAGGTGCGACGGTGCAGAGGTGAGAGTGGTGTGGCCGGTTCGCCGGCCTCGACCACGTCAGGGGTAACCCCTGGCTCGACAGTGTTCATCGGAGACACCGTCCGACGCGCGACCGTATGCTCCGCGTGCTTCGGCGCGCCGCAGACGACAGATATCGGTCACCTCGCACCGCCGCACACATGACAACCGACCGGGCCCTGCGGCCTGAAATTGCCCGTCGCCTCGCGGAAGTGGCGACCGCCGGAGCGTGGACCAGGGCCGGCCTGATGCTCCGCTTCGAGGAAGCCGGTGCACCGGATGCCGGACGAATCGCGACACGGCTCCACGACCTGATGCCCACGCCGCCGGTCGACGGCGCCGACAGCGTCTATCGGCTGCTGTCGGATCTCCCGCAGATCGAGCCTACGGACACGGTCGTCGAGGTGTCCGGCAGTGACTGGAAGTTCGACGTCCCACGGTGGTCGCGCACGACGGGGGTCGCCGAGGCGGTCGGTCTCACCCCTGCCGAACTCGACTGGTTCGCAGACCCCGGCGGATGGTTGCGCACGAAAGCGACTCCGCTGCAGCACTACCGCTATCGGATCCGATCGGACCACCGGCTGCTCGAGGCACCCAAGGAACGCCTTCGAGAGGTGCAGCGCCGGATTCTGCGTTCGGTCCTCGACCGCGTCCCACCCCACGCCGCGGCGCACGGATTCGTCCGAGGTCGCAGCGTCCACACCTTCGCCGCTCCCCATGCCGGGCACGACGTCGTGGTGCGCATCGACCTCCGTGCCTTCTTTCCCTCCGTCTCCCAGACGCGGGTGAGGACGGTCTTCGATGCCCTCGGCTACCCGACCCCGGTGTCACGCGTGCTCGCCGGACTCTGCACCACGGCCACCCCGCCGGGTGTCCTCGCGCAGCTTCCCTTCGATGCGGCCAGTCGACTCCGGGGTGCGCACCTGCCGCAGGGC
>NZ_JBFUGT010000113.1:0-36544 GCF_056402775.1 Rhodococcus sp. P3_B8 | reverse complement strand
GACCCGGAGATGGCGCCGGACTACAACGTGGCGCCCACGAAGACCTCCCCGGTTGTGATCGCGCGGGTACCGAAAGACACCGACGACGAGCAACCCCAACGACAGCTCCGCAACCTCAAATGGGGCCTGACACCGTTCTGGGCCAAAGATCCGAAGATCGGCTCACGCATGATCAACGCCCGCGCCGAGACCGTGCACGAAAAGCCCGCGTACAGGCAGTGTTTCAAGTCGCGGCGCGGGATCGTCCCGGTGTCCGGGTTCTATGAGTGGTTCCCGACCGACGAGGTCGGCAAGTCCGGGAAACCCCTCAAGCAGCCGTACTACATCCACCCGGCCGAGAGCGACATTCTCCCGTTGGCCGTCATACTTCAGTGGTCGAGGTCCAGCGGTCGGCAGGGCGATCAGATTGCCGGCGTGGTCCTGATGGGTGAGTTCTGTGATTACCGCGCAGAGGGTCTTGATTTGGTCGAGATTCGTGGCCTCGCGGGCTTTGAGCTCCCTGATCTGTTCTCGAGCATCCGCCAATTGCTGTTGCAGCGCGTCTATATTCGGCGGGATCGGTCCCAGGCCAGCACTTGCCTTGAAATCTGCGACGAGGTCGGGGTGGTGTTCGTAGAGACGTTGGCGCGACACCTCGGCCTCGGTAGCGAGGGTAGAGATGGTGAATTTGCCATTGCTGCATGCAGAAGTGCCGGTCAGCAAGCGCTGGGATGCATCGCGGATGCGCTGACGCTCGGCTTTGAGCTGGGCGAGACGATCGGTGGTCGGCATGGTGCCGTTCCTGTCTAGGGGCGCGTCGACTCGTGGGCGTGAATCGCTCTGTCGTGTTCGGTCAGGCGCTCGTGGAGGCGGCGGTGTAGCGGCAGAGGCAGCACCTGCAGGTCGAGATCGGTGCGGAGCTTCGTGACATGGTTGCGCAGCTCGGTTATGTCGCGTTCGGTGTAGGCGATGTTGCTGCAGTTCAGTCGGCAACGCGCCCAGACCGGGCCGTTCTCGTCGTTGGTGGGGGCTTGGCAGGCTGCGGTTTCCGGACGCCAGACGCAGGTGAGCAGTGCTCCGTGATGAATTTGGAGGTCCGGGTTGGACAGTGCGGTGTTCGCCTGTGCTGCGCTGGTGAGGGTGACACCGTTGAACCGTTGTCCCTCCCTGACTCGGTGCCGGTAGGTGTCGGCGGCGGGGCCGGAGACGTGTTCGCGTCGGGTGAGGCGCTGGTGGTCGTCGTGCAGTTGCTCTGTCCGCAGTAAGAATTGCTCGAAGGTGATCTCGTCGAGGAATCCGGCGTCGGCTTGCCCGGCGTAGCCGTGAGTCATTCGGGTAAATAGGTGGCCGTATTGGTTGGCGCCGGCGATGGTGCCGCCGGGGCGGCGGACGATGTGCCAGGCGAGGGTGCGGCGCAGCCTCACCCCAGTGATTGGTCCGTGCTCGTCTTCACCGATGGTGGGGTGATCGACGGTATCTGCGATGGTGGTGTTGAACCAGGTAATGAAGGCGTGGACGTCGTCGGCGAGGCTGTTTTTGGTTCGGGTGCGCGGTGATCGCAACCAGTTGGCGGTTCCGAAGTGCCCGAACGGAAACAGCGTCGCACTGGGAGCGAGGTCTTCGAGAATCGCAATCGCCTGGGCGCCCTGAGCATTGATGACCCAGGGAATCGTCGCGGGTGAGCGTTCGGCTCTCTGTGGGGTGGTCTTGAGTTGGTGGCCGGACAGGAAGATCAGATCGAGCTTCGGGTCGCGGGTGACGCAGCCGCGCCGGAGGTTGAGCACTTCTCCGACCCGCATCCCGGATAGGTAGGCGATGACGATGAAGCAGGCGGTGGTGATGTGTCGGATCAGTGGGCGCAGTTCGGATGTTTCCACTGGGCCGTCGTGCCATGCTCGGTCCCCGACCTTCGTGAATTTCGTAACCCGTAGCAGGTCACGAACGACGGGCAGGCCGCTGTTGGTGATGGCGGCGGCGCAGGGATCTAGTTTGAGCTGTGCGACATGCGGCAACTGGCCGGCGTGAACCAGCCCGGCGAGATCGACAACTGTGCGCCTGCCGTCACGACGGCCTGGCAGGGGGTGACCGGCCGCGGCGAAGGCGTGCAGTACGCGGGCGAGCTGCTCTTCGGCCGCGTTCCAGCGGGTGGTGTTCCAGTGGCTGTATGGCCTTGGGTCCGCGGCCACGGACACGGCCAGAGCGCGCATGGTGATCATCTGACGGGCGGCGGGCAGGACGTCGGCGGCGATTGTTTCGGTCACCAGCAGTGCCGCCGACAGCAACTTTCCCATGACGTCGGGGTGGATGCGTGGGGTGCGGTTGCCGAGGCGCCGCGGATCCGGGTCGCCTGCCAGTTCCGCCGCGCTGGCACCGCCCCATAGGACGGCGATGGGCATTCGAGCGAACGCGGGCAGATAGTCCCGGTAGAGGTGGAGGCGTTGGACGGCCAGCAGTAACTTGCGCTGACGGGGTGTGGAGTCGGGTTGTTCCCGAACATGGCTGTAGTAGCGATCCAGATCGATCTCGGTGGCGTCGGCCAAGGATGTGATGCCGCGGTCGGCGAGCCAACGGAGGAATACCCGCAGGTGCGACAGATCGGCCCAGATCGACGGAATCGACAGCACGTCCGCACGTGACCCGGCCACGCGGGGTGCGTGCTCGGTGACGTTGACCAGCGCGAAGACATAGAGTTTGCAGGCGAACAGCAGTGGCTGGGGATAGGTGTCCCAGTGGATCGCCTGGTTGGCGCGGTGTCGGTCGGGCAAGGCGGGGAACAGGTCCCAGACCGGATCAGCGAAGCGCGACAGCATCGCCGTGGCGTCGTGTAGTCGGCGGCGCTGCAGCACTGTCGTCGTCGAGGTGATGGGCAGGCCGTCGATGCGGAATTCATCGTCATGGAATGGGCTGGTCATATGGGATCGAGGTCTCCTGTCAACAAGCGGGCCGCCGTGCGGCGGTGCAGGTCGGTGATCTGGTCGCGGGCTTGCGTGCGCTGTGCGGGTTCGAACTCGGCGATGATTTCTTCCAATTGCGCTACCCTGCCGGCGAACTCGGTGACCCACCGCAGCGCCGACACGTGGTCCCTCTGTCTTTGCAGCTCATCGAGGACGGCGAGCTGGAACGGAAGATGCCGCGGGAACGCGCGGGCGTTGGAACAGTCGAGGCAGGTCAGGAAGGTTTGCCGACAGGTCGCTCCGCCGTCGTGTGGTGAATGGTCGAAATCGGTGCAGGCTCCGATCACGGTGTCGTGGTCGGATCCCAGCGACGCCAACGCCTCGACGTGCATCCTTCGCCGCTTCCGTGCATCGGCAACCTGCTCATCGAGCGCCTCCCGGATTAGCTGATAGCCCTCCTCGGTGACCGTGTCCATGTTCCGCAGATAGCGGCCGAGGGTGGCAGGTGTGTGAGCCACCGGGCGCCGATGCCGCTCGAGGTGGGTCTTGCGTAGCCGGTTCAAGGAGAACCCCAGGAGAACGTCATCGCGCTCCGGGTCGCCGGTCAGAGCCTCAGCGAACCAGCTCTTACGGTGTTCGCCTCGGACCTTGGGCGTTGTGGCGGTCAAGGTCTGCGTTGCTCGGACGTAGAAGGTGAAAGCCTTTTCGCTGCCCACCATGTGACGTGCCGACTCCGTCAAGTCCAACAACGACATGAATACGCCATACGGTGTGGTCAACGACGTCTCGCGCACGTGCTGTGGTCGCCGATCGTGGTCGGGTGGATGCAACTCGGTGCGCAGGTCTGTCAACGCAATCGTCATGGCAGCGCGGGGACCACGCCGATGTTTGATCGCATCGACGAAGACGACTCCGGGTTCGTGTGGGGCGGTCGCCAGAATCCGCGGGACCGGCAGTTCGAAGACCGTCGATGGGTTCAAGCCGGTCAGTCCTACCAGTAGCGCACCGAACGCCCACGCCTCGCCGGTCGACAAGTGCAGCAGCGATCTGAGCGGGCGACCGGTCACCAGGCTGGCGATTCTGACCGACTGCGTCGGAAACCCATTGCTCGTCGCATGGGGAAAGTCGCCGGTGCGCAGATAGTGGTCCAACACCTCACCCAAGCATCGCTCCGGGTCCCTGGTGTCACGGTCGTCCAGCTTCCCGGCCCGGAAGTCCGCGACGAGCTGTCGATGAGCGACTATCCGCTCCCGAGCCCGACGAATCACCGTCCGCATGGCGGTGCTGATCCATCTCCATTCCTGCTCGGTATAGGGCTGGTGGCCGCCACCTTTAGTCCCGACGTTCTTATGCCGGGCGATCTCGCGGAGAACCTCCTCCTTCACGGCGGGGCAGCAACTGAGCAGCGTTCGCAGTTCCGACATGGGATGATGACCCGCAGGTGTCCGCAACGCGTGCAGCAACATTCGGGCATCAGCGACGGTGAGCTCGCCGAGCTCGGACATGGTCGGACGGTTCTCGGCCACCCATTTGTTCGTCCTGCGCGCCACCGCCCACATGCGTTCTGCCGATTGCAGCCGCCGCCAACGCCCCAGCGGCCCGGTGACCTCGCTGAATGCCGACGCGAGTTCCTCTCGGACGCTCGGATGGCCGGGTAGGACGCCGAAATCGAAAGCCTTCCGCTGGCCGCCATCGTCGCTCACGAATTCCAGGACGAGGCCAGGACTTCGCTGGGGTGGTTGCCAACCCTGGGGCGGTAATGCGGCCGGGCGTCCTTTGCCGCTCACGAGGTGGCCCCCGTCAGCACCCGCGGCTCTCCGAGCGCCAGGACATCGACCAACTTCTCCAGCGCGTGCCGGTCATCGGCATCCATCAACCCGATCAGCTGCTCGACCTCCAGTGCCTTGAACGGTTCGAGATACACCTCCCGGGTGACCTCGGCACTACTGTGTCCCAACAGGGTCGCCATCAGATACCACACATCCCCGAGCTGGTTACGGAAGTCGCGCTGCTCCTTTGTCGTCAGCACGTTGGTCCGATGCCAGGCAACGAAGGTCGCAATGCAGTACCAGCGCAACGCGAAAGAATGCCGCAGCATATGCGGTCGACACCACAATCGGGCCTGCCCATTCACGGTGCCCATCGCCCGCGCAACCCGGGTATTGGCGCGATCGAACGTCTTGTACCAGGCCTTCTTCGGTCGCGGCGTACCGTCGTCGTTCAACCACAACCACACCGGTTCCAGGCCGCCGTCGCCCTCCCGAAACAGCCTCATCCGAAGCCGGGGGCCCATCGCGTCGAGATGGACATCACGCAGGCGCCCTAAATCGTCGACCACCTCGATCACGCCGCCCCGGCGAACCTGCCGCAGCAACCAGCGGCCTTGCACATGCTCGTATCGGCCGGCGACCTGCGCGCGTGCGATCGCCGCGGCTCGGCTGCCGTCGTCGATGTAGTAGCGGACCAACTGTGCAACTCTCCGACGCATCCAGAACCGTCGCCCCACAGCTCCTTTCGCGCACGCCGCCGACAGCTGACCCCGAAATAGCCCAGCGCCATGCGACGCCGGTATCTCGATGGTCAGCTGGCTGGACCACTCGCCCATCCGCAGCCCGGTGCCGAACAGGCCCTCTGCGAATGCGGTATCGCGGTCCTCGGTTCGACCTTGCCAGGTATCGGCCGGTAGCCCGTCCATGGTGAATCCACGGAGGCCGAGATTGCGCCATAAACGGAACGCCTCGGGGGTCATCCACTTCACATCCGCCCGGCGAACCGCCGAAGGTGTGCCCTCCAGCACTTCCTTCGCTGTTACGCCATCGAGACCACGATCGATAAGGCGGACACGGACAGGGTTATCCACCGGTCGATGGTGAGCAGCCCACTCGTAGAACCGCCGGATAGCCGCCCTATCGACGTGAAATGCGCTGGGCGAGATCGCATCGGGGTTCTCCTCTGCCGACAGACGCCACTGCTTGAACATCGCCAGCTCATCACGCGCCGCCGTGTCCCACCGTGCGCCGACCGCATGAAGGAAATCCAGCCACACCTTCAGCGAGTACGCGTATCGGCGCACAGTATCGATCTTCAACCCCATCGCACCCGGCCTCGGTGCCCTCCAGTACGCATTGACCAGCGGATCTGCGCGGCCCCAAGGGTCGATGAAGAACGGAGTGCCGTCGACCGCCCCGTTCCGCCTCGCCCGCGTCAGTACGTCGTCAACGCCGGAAACCAAACTTTCGACAGACGCCCACCTGCGCTGGAAATCATAGAAATTCAGCGTCCAACCCTGCTGTGCAGCCAATCCAGAGTCCACGTCCAGCCCCTCCATCTCATGACCAATTGAGCAATGATCAACCACGAGTCCGACAGGTGTCGGAAGGGAGAGTGAACTCCCAATGCGGCAAAATCTGCACGGGGCCGCCGGACCCGTGCAGATCGTGACCGAGGTCGGTGAGAGCGGCGCGGCGCTCCAGGTACGAGGCCGCCATCAGATTTCCACCGTCGAGCCGGAGAACGTCGAACGGAAGGTAGGTGACCGGCACCTGCCGCCGCACGGCGGTCGACGGGCGCAGGGTCGTCATCCGCTTCTGCAACCGCGCGAACGACGGCCGACCCTGGACAAGGGCCACGACCTCGCCGTCGAGCACGATGCGCCCGCGACCGCCGAACACGTCGGTCAACGCCTCGGCCACCTCCGGGTACGAGGAGGTGACCACGTTGAGGTTGCGGGTCCACAACACCGGTGGCTCATCGCCGCCGACCGCAACCAAGAGACGGCAACCGTCGTACTTCATTTCCGCCGCCCAGGCACCGTCCATTTGCTCCGGTGGTTCACCCGGGGTAGCCAACATCGGCGCGATCAGCCGCATGGGCCGATTGTGCGCCCATTTGCGCAGCTCGGGAGACCCTTACGGTTCCGGTATGCGGAAGACCAGCCGATTCGTCAAGCGTATGTTCACGCTGCTCACGTGACGCTGAACCACCAGTACGCGATCTGTGCCAGACCGTTGGCGATCGCATAGAAGGCGGGCTGCGCCCACTCGGGAATGCCCCAAACACTCAGGTCGTCCACGGCGTCCTCCACACGTTGAAGTTGGCCCCGACAACTACGTATCGCACGCGGTTACGGGGGATCGGAATCACGTCAACACCTCCGGGGTTAGTTGAATGGAAGCGACTGCCACCACCTCCCTGCCGCAACCAGTGCGTCGACAACAGGCGTGAGCCAGGGGTACCAGAACAAGAGATCCATGGTGTGCTCCTTGGTCCTCAGTTGAATGGAAGCGAGTCCCACCACATAGCTACTGCCACCCAGGCATCGGTGAACTGAGGGAAGGAAGAAAAAAATCCCAGATCTAACATGGCGAACTCCTTGGTCGGAAACGGGCTCAGTTGAATGGAAGCGCACCTCCTGCGCTGTGTATCGACGGCCGGAGGCGGATCGGTACAGCTAGGTCCGGGTGTTCAATACGGCCCGCGAGCGCGCTAAGACTGTCAGGGCCCTGACGAGGTGGCGGTGTACCACCTGGCTGATCAGCTCATCCGGGAACAGGCCCAGCAACCGCTGAGATGACCCCACACGCAGCGGATCGGCCCTGGAAGTGTCCGAAGGGTCCGCCCGTACCGATCAGGTTCGTTAGGCGTGCCCGAGTAGGTGCCGGAGACAGCAGGTCGGCATTCGGCTCGTGCGATCTGCCGCTAGATGCAAAGAGCAACAGGCCGCCACACACCAATCTGCGGGACCCCGCAGATCAGGACCGGGAACGAGTCACCGGTCTGGGCAGTGAGTGGCGACCTGTTGCTCGTCGCGATCGTCACAGTAGATCGTCCCACCGACAAAATGCGTCGAAACACAAGCGTCGGCGGCCGACCACCGCAAGCAAAGTCAGGCGATGATGCCCAGAAGCGCGTGACGCTGATTCGTCCCGAGACCGCCGATCCTCCGGGTCTCAGCGATCGACAGCTCCTCGAGGATCTGCGCCGCCTTCACCGGACCGACACCGGGAAGCGCCTTCACCAGAGCCGAGACCTTGGTCTTCTTCGCAACCTCGTCGGTTTCCGCCTTCGCGAGCACATCGGAGACCGTGAGCTCACCGGACTTGACCGCGGCGAGAAGCTCCCCGCGTGCCTTCCGGGCCACAGCGGCCTTCTCCAATGCTTCAGCGCGCTGCTCGGGCGTCAGAACGGGCAATGCCATCAATGGACTCCTTACTGCTCTGACCGGCCCAGACGGCCGGCCCCGGATAGGGATCGCGCCCTTCACGTAGGCGCGGAGGTAGGGCGACGCCAGCGGTCGGCGCTTCCCTCGCCGACCGCTGACGGCGTGATCAAGGGTAACACTAGAGTCGAATGTGTGTTCGAACGATGGAGAGCCGTGTACGACCCGAAACCGTGGCGGGAAGTGCGCCCACCGCGGCCCGTGACCATCGACGTCTCTGCCGCAATCGCTCACCACGGCGGCCGCGCCGCGAACGACCTTCCCCTTCGAGTCCGTGCAGAGGGGCTCGACCTCGACGTCCAAGTCCCAGGGTTGCTCCATGCCTGGGCACGCACCTCCCGCGGAGAATGGCTCGCATCGTGCACCTTCACCATCCCCACCGGCAACAAATTGGGAAGTCTCGAGGTCACCCACTGGTGCCCCGCAGCGGCCGTCACCGCCGCCGACCAGGACTGACCCATCCACTGCATTCCTACCGCCCGGCGGTGGAAATCGCGTGAGGTACCCGTGACCCGATGCGCTGCACTCGGATCCAGTGAAACGCCGGCGACCTGTTCCTCATCGCGGCCAGCCGCGGACTGCAGGGGATGAATGACCGTCTCCACCACTCGCTGGACATCGTGTGCGCAACCCAGATATGCCGCGCTGGTCGAAGTAACAGTCGAAGCAACAGCGGCAGGGGCTGGTCACTCGGATCCGAAATCAAACGCCTCCTGGCTCGACTCGACATCGACGGCAGCGCAGCCAGATATGGCAGGAACGATTCACTCGATGATCCCGACTGGCGTTCGTCGCGCTTGGCGTCGAGTCCGCAGCCACGCGGAGGTGCAGCCGGGCGTACTTGGGGCGCGAGATGCCTGCCATCTCCTCGTCCGGGAGATCGGGCAACCTCGGGAAGCGTGCTGTCCCGGATCCGCCTGACCCCGCGACGTAATCGTCCCGGGCGGTCATTAGACTGATGGGCGTTCTGGTGAACATCCCCCCAATTTTGTTTCCAGAACACCCCCTGTGGCCCGGCGTCACCCCCCCGATGCCGGGCCACACCCCGCGGTAGCGACGACGAAAACATCGGTCCCACGAGTGGGATCCGGTGGTATGGACCGATACCGGTCCCCGGACGCGTGCGTGGGCATTACAGCATGCCGTTGTAGGGTCATTCCGAGGAAAGTTCCGCACCGCCTGGCGTCGTATCGCAGTCGGTCTGCCGGGTCGACCGCCGGGCTGCAACCGGACTACTCGCCGCATCGTCGACGGGCGATGAACAGGAAGGGCTCTCGCTAGATGGCCAACCCACATCGACTGACCACCGATCAGGTCGTCGACCTGATCAAGGAGGAAACCGGTACCGAGCTGTCGGTCTCGACGTTCCGCGGGTACGTCTCCCGAGGGCAAGCACCGGCGCCGGTGGAGAAGATCGGCCGCACCCCGCTGTGGAAGCGCTCGGAAATCGTCGAGTGGGCGAACAACAGGCCGGGCCAGGGCGCGCGCACCGACATCCGCAAACCACGCCGGCGCCGCGCCGAGTGAGCACCTTCCCTTCCTGTGACGTCGAAGACCTGGAGGCCGGTCCGCAGGAGTTCGCCCACACCTAAAGGGCCTGGCCGCACGACGCCAGCGGAGCCTTGCGCGGGGGGAGTGGTGGTGTGCACAAGCGGAGGCGGCACATGCTCTACACGCATCCGGCGCGAGAGATGGCATTGCTGCCGCACGTGTAGGTCGAGAGTACTTCCGCGGCTTCATGGGTCGGCCGCAGGTCGTGGGCGCCCGAAGGGGCGCTACGGCGGCGGCGCTCGAATTACATCACGGTGACGAAAGTGCGAGAGTAGCGCATACGTTGGGGATCGTCTGGTGAAAGCCTGCTAGCGATTGTTGAGGAATTCCGCAATGGATCGGCGGCGGCCGCTCGCAACATGGTGCTGTGCACGGGCTGATCGTCGACACTTCACGAAATGCAATCCTAGCTAGCATAGCTAGCAAATTTGGCCGGGTAGGTTCCGATAACCAAGAATCGTCACCAGCTGCTGAACATTCGCTCGTCGAGCGCGCTCGGACACCGTCATCGACGGGCATCGGACCCGAAGGTGGTGGGGAAGGGGCTGGGACCGAGCGTGAGGGTGACTGACGTGGGGTGGAGTCCGACCTGTGGCCAGCTGGTGGTGACGGTCAGTGATCCGGTGGTCGGGTAGGTGCCGATCCAGTACTGCGGCGTGGTTCGGTACGGCCCGGATTCCTCCGGGCCGGAGTCGGGGACCGGGTGGAACGGATCGGCGAGCCCGCCCAGGTCGTCGGCGAGGATGCGAACGGCCAGATAGGACCACTGCGCCGACCAGTCGTGGGGGTCGGTCAGGGGGCGGGTTTCGTAACGCGAGAAGTCGGCGCGGATTCCCGTGACGGATAGCGTGAACCGCAGCAGAAGCCCGGACGCGAACGCAGTCGCGGCGGACAGTTCGAGGGTGAGGTCGTTCGCGGCCACGATCGGCATGCCCGCGTGCACGGTGATCCCTCCGGTGGTGGGCGGCGCGAGGGCCGGCCAACGATGGCGGCGCATGCTTCATCGTCGCATCACTCGGCCTCGCGGTGTCTGTGAATTTCCTGAGAGTCCCTCCCCGCGAGAACGATTCGAGAAAGAGACCTACAGCCCGGTAACTGAGAGCAGGGTGCCGACCCCTGTGCTGTCGCCGAAGAGGTCGTGTCTGCTCCGGGTCTACAGAGCACGACGAACGCAGGATGCGGGGTGACACCGCGCATTACCGGAACACATGCCGGCGGTCGGGGCAGCAGGCAGTGTCAGAGGGCGGCGGTGATCAGGCCGGCAACGCCGGCGACCGCGACGAGCGCGAGAAGGGCCAGCGGGAAGGATCCGAGGACGGTGCACACGAGGGTGGTCAGCAGCGCCAGGCCGATGGTCACGGCGATACCCGCTTCCCAGGACTCGAGGAGCGCAGCGTCGGACGCCGTGGGGTCGTCGCGACCGGTATCGAGGGCGGTATGTGTGGTGGGCAGACGTGGGCCGGGGGCGACGGTCACGAGTGGTGCGAATCCTTCCAAAAAGTCGAGGACAGCAGGCGTATGCGATGGTGCGCGGGTCACAGGTACTCCAGCACCGGAAAGAGTGCGATCGCGGACACCGTGATCCCCGCGACTCCGGCGACGACTCCGAGCAACGCCCGCAGTGATGCGGATTCATCGTCCGCTACGCCGGGCCGGGACGTGGCGAAAGCGCCGCACACCACGGCGCTCACGCCCAGGACGAACCCGAGTCCGACCACCCAGAACGACGCAATGGACAACGCTCCCAGGGCGATCGACACGGAGGGCAACCGCGATCCACCGCGCGGCGCTCGCCGGCGTGCGTGCACGGAGGGACACCCGTCACTGGTGACACCTGAGGGGCGCGAGGTAGCGGCGGTCATGATCCTCCTCCAGTGCGTCGGGTGGCCCGGTCATCGGTGACGCGAAGCCGGAAGTGCCAATCAATGACCTTCCAGTCACTGCTCCAACCCGGTAGCAAGTGCACTGCACCTGTAACCGGCGATTGTGACTGAGCCCAGCGGCTTCTCGCTGGTCGTGTCACCGAGTGTGACGAATTTAGCACTCTCCATGGCAGAGTGCTAATGGTTTGTCCAGTAGGCATAGGCGAGCACCGGGCCGGGAACAGGTCGCCGAGGTTCGGATCATCGGGGCGCATCGTCATACTCGGTTGGACCCGAGCACCAGAAAGCCGGTTCCAGCCTTGTAGAGATTGTCCAGCAGACTGCTGGACAATCTCGAACATTCCCTGCCCCACTCTCCTTCTCTAGCGGCTCGGGGTGCCTCGGTTAGCCAAGGATGGTTGCGTCACAGTGAATGTGGGGCGAGGAGAACGGTGACGCCGGTTTCCTGTTGGAGTTCCTGAATCAGGTCGCCGCGCTCGGTAAGGGGGTTGGTCGCGAGGGGCGAGTAGGCGGGTGATTGTGCCCCCTCGGCGAGGCCGGTGCCAGCGGTATCGAACAAGGCGAGGCACGCGTGGGTGTGGGCGAGGTCGTGCCGTGCCCAGTACCGGATGCCGTCGAACCCTGCTGCGTGGAGGGGCGGATGCCCACATCTGAGTCAGTTGGAAGTTCCCGGTCGTGAAGATCTCGGCGGTGACCCGAACTGGGCGGCCGTGTTCGAGGTCAGGTCCGCCAGTGTCCGGTCGGTGGTCACCTGCATGCGGGAGACCGCGCGGGCGGTGAGTTCGGTACTCGGGATCACTCGCATACCACCCCAGGTTTCGAGGAGGGTGATCTGCTCGGATTCGGCGGTGTAGCAGGTGCCCTGGGTGTCGGCGAGGTCGAACCTGCCGTACCCGGCGTTGGCGAACCGCAAGGGCCCGTGTTCGGCGCCGTGGCACCGGAACACCTCCGTCCCGGCCGGGCAGCGCCAAGACGGGAACCGGTCGCGCAGGTGTTCTGGTGGTGGGGGTGCGAGCAGGTGCAGAGCCGTGCGGGGTGAACTCACGCGGCGAGCCGTCCGCTAGCCGCACGAGCAAGATCGACCACTGAGGGCCCGTCCCCGTCGAGCAGCGCCTGCCGGGGCGTCTGCCGCCGAGCTCGGGTTGTTCGGTCATCATCCAGGACGCGGCCATCCACCCGGTACCGTCGGCGTCCGCCCACACCCGCAGGACATCCTTGACCCCGAGGATGGGGCGGGCCGGAGCGGCACCGTCGAACCCCGTCCGCGACGGAGTATCCGGCGGAGCCGTCCTCGGCCTACGAGGCGCAGGACCCGATGTTCACGTACCGCCTGGCTCAGGGCCTGCTTCGTCCAGCCGGTCACCTCGAGGACCTGCTGGTGGGTGAGGATCGCCACGATGTGGTTTTCCCAGGCGCGGCGGGCCTTCAGTGCGGAGAGCGCACCGCGGATCCCGTTCTCGACATACGCGGCGTCGCCTGGATTCAGCTCCGCCTGGCCGAGACCGCTGGCGGCGAGCTCGACGGCCACAATGTCCCGCAATGGTGTGCTCACGCCCTCGACGGGCTTCGTATCACTCCGTCATCGGGTCCGCCTCAGTCGGAGGCGCTCACGCAGTTGTCGGAGGCACCCGCAATACTGCAATCACAACAGCCCCACAGGTAACAGGAGAACAGACACATGCGTCATCGCCCCCGGGCCGCTTTCCTCGCTCTCGCTGCGATATCCGTCCTCGGTCTGTCGGGGTGCTCGGCGATCGCCGATGCGGATCCGGGAACCGGTTCGCTCGGTGGCGCGCCAGCTGCACCGCCGGTGTTCGATCCGGCGCCGGCGTTGGCGAAGCTCGACACGCTGGCGGTCAAGGGGCGCGCCCCCAAGACCGGATACACGCGGGAGCAGTTCGGCCCGTCGTGGTCCGACGACAACAGCGTCGAGGGCGGCCACAACGGCTGCGACACCCGCAACGACATCCTCCGCCGCGACCTGGTCGACCTGACCTACAAAGCCAGTACGCGGGACTGTGTGGTGGCGACCGGCACCCTGCACGACACCTACACCGGCACCACGATCGCGTTCGTTCGCGGCCAGGACACCTCCACGGCGGTGCAGATCGACCACGTCGTATCCGTCACTTCGACGATATATCCCCGAATAAGCCCAGGTCATAGTGTCATCGACATGCCGATGACGCCGGAACCGGTCGTAGGTAAGCGCGGCATCGAGGCATTGCCCTGGCCGATGGGGGCCGTATGACCGCCGTGTAGTTAGAGCGGTCTGAGCTGGGCTATTTCGCGGCGGAGTGTGAGATTCTCGCCGTGGGCGGCGGCGAGGGCTTGGCGGAGCGCCAGCACTTCTGCGTGGTGGCGGCTGCGGATTTCCTTCAGCTGGGTGGCCAGTGCGCGGACTGCGGAGGATGTGGTCGGTTGCTCGTCGGGTGCTGCGTCGGGGCCCGTGCTGCGGTGACCGGTCGAGGTGCGAAGGTCTTCGATCTTTCGGCGGAGGTCGCTGTGCTTGTAGAGGAAGTCGGTCGAGAGATGGGCCCTGCGGGCGACACTCACGAAGGTGATTTGCTGGCCCGCGGCGGAGAGCTCGCGGAGTGCGTCGGTGGCGCGTGCCATGGCCTGGTCGTGTCGGAGGCGCGCAGCTCGCTGGAGGTGTTCGGACATGTCGACTCCTATCAGGCGGTCTGGTCTCGGACTCCGGCGCCGCGGATTCCGTGTTGGTCGGCGGTGTCGGTGATCGCGAGCAGGATCTGGTTGAGTGAGGTGACCTCGTCGGTGCGGCCTTGTAGCCAGACGTTGTCCTCGCTCATCTGCGTTCCGTAGCGGGCCGCAAATGTCTCCTTGCGGATCTCGATGAGCCGCTGGGTTTCCTCGAGTTGCCGGGAGAGTTCGGCGGCGTGGGTGGCATCAGTGACGAACTTCGGGCAGGTCAAGCACGCGTTTCCCTTGTCGCAGGATTGCCTCGGTGGGAGGGTGCACCAACCGTTCGGCAGAACGCGATCGGCCCGGCTGTCGAGCTTGAGGAAGTCGTAGAGATCCGAGGTGTCGATCCCCGGGGTTCGGCCGTCGCTGGTGACCTTCTTGTAGCGCAGGAATTCACGCTCCTGGGTTTCCGACAGCGTCACCGCATAATGCATGGTCATTTCCGGGCTGACGTGTCCGAAGTATCTCATCACCACGTGCAATGGAACGCCCGCGTTGAGCAGGTTGGTGGCGGCCGTGTGTCGGAAGCGGTGTGTCTTACTGATCATTACCGGGTGTCCGGCACTGTCGGTGATCGCCAAGCGATCCGCGAGTGCGGCCAGGTGCGTATGCAACGTGGGCATCGGGTAGGACGCGGTGCCGTTGCGGTTCTGAATACGTCTCAGGAAAAGGTATCTGGGGGTCTGATCTGGTCTGCCGACTCGCGCCATGTGCTCTCGGGCGACCTGTTGTTGAGCCCTGATGACGGTGACGATTTCGGCGTCGACCGGGATCGAGGCGGGGTGTGCGGATTCGATCTTCGTCTGTTGGTAGCGCAGGCGGGCCACGAAGTCTGCGCTGTCGACCGTGTCGGGAGGCGACTTCGATGTCCTCTGGAGTGGGATCAAGGGGTCAAAGTCCATCATGAGGATCTCGTTGACTCGGCGTCCGGTGCGAATGAGGAGCATCAATATGTGAAAGGCCTGAATGTCACCGAGGCCACCCTCGGTGCGTGGCTTCGCGAGCAGTTCGGCGCCGGCGGCGATTCTGGTGACCACCGCGTCTTCGAGGACCATGTCATCGTCGTGTCGCTTGTTGGTCAGGCGTGGTTTGTCTTCGGGCCGGAACAACACGCAGTGCTCGGGGCGCAGCAGCCGCCATTCGGGTTGGCCCAGCGTGTGGGACGCTTCGTCGCGATGGTCAAACATCCATTGGTAGAACTGCTCGATTGCGGTCATGATGTTTCGGCGCGGATTCTTGCCCAGGAGCTGGTTCTTGTTCTTTCCGGTGGTGACGGTGTGCGTGCGTAGCATCTCGCAGAATCCCCGCACGAACGGCCGGAAAGCGGAGGGGTCGCTGGTCAGGGTGGGGCCGGCGTCGCCGACCGTGTCGAGATGGCGTTGAAGCCATTTGAGTGCGTCGAGACGCGATTTGATCGTGCTCCAGCTGTAGCGGCCGTTCTCGAGGTTCTCCGAGAGCCATAGTTTGGCTCCCTCACGGAGCCAGTCACTGCTCAGTCGACTGAAGTTGGCGCTGTGGTGACTCATCGGTTCGTGTTCACGCTGGGGAACGCGGGGGTCGAGTTGTGGATTCCACAGGTTCAGCTGCCACCACGGTCCCTGATGGTAGGGGTAGACGAGAATGTCCTGCAGGCGACGCAAACGGTGGAGAGCCTTGCTGTCGTTGCTGGTCCCGCGCTGCAGGCCGCGCAACTGCGCCCGCTGCGCCTCTCTCAGCCACTGTTCGGGGGTGAGGTGCAGCAATGACTCCGCTGACCGGGCAGTCTTCCCGCCATAGCCAGTAGCGGCGCGCAGGATTCCTGTGGTGGCGTTGAAGTGCGTCGGGTGGATAATTCTGCCCAATTCCACCTCCCGGTGGATCAGCCAGGCCAGCTC
Source organism: Rhodococcus sp. P3_B8 (assembly GCF_056402775.1). Classification (NCBI taxonomy): domain Bacteria; kingdom Bacillati; phylum Actinomycetota; class Actinomycetes; order Mycobacteriales; family Nocardiaceae; genus Rhodococcus; species Rhodococcus sp. P3_B8. The sequence goes on along the minus strand of NZ_JBFUGT010000113.1, from coordinate 20,442 downwards.
CCAGGTCATCGGTTCCGGCAGCGAGCGAAAGTTCAGGGCTACCGACGTCCATGGTCCTCCTCCCACACTGCGCTCGGCGACCGCGGGGGCGTAGATGTCGGGCATGTTCTTCTTGTCGAAATGATCGCTGCGGCATGGCTCGGGCAGTGAATCCCACAGCTGCCGTGCCCGAAGGGGGTCGAACATCTCCGAGACAGGCAGCCGCAGGTCGCGGCCTTCGAGACGTTTAGGTTCTGGCCTGGGCTCGCGTCTTGGGCTACGGGACATCGGTTTTCGTCTCCCATCCCGATACGACGTCGCGCCAGTTCGCCAGCGCTTCCAGCTCAGCGTCCTCGGTGACGTGCCCATACCTGTTGATCGTGGTTTGCACGTCTCGGTGCCCAAGGCGCCTGCTGACCACATGCAGAGGTGTTCCCGCGAGCAGCAGTGCGGTGGCGTGGGAATGACGGAACCAATGCGGCGTCATCGCCTCCGGTAGCTGCGGCACCTTCCGTTTCATCGCCCGCAGGTGCGCATACACACTTTCGCCGCGCAGCGGTGCGTAGAGCGGTTCGCGTCGGGTGTTGCAAAAGATGTATCCACTGTCCCAGTCGTCGATTACACCGTCTGCGCCGTGCTCGCAGAGCCACCACACGAAATCGCCGTAGAGGCGGTCGAGGCGGCTGCCGACGAAGACCTTGCGGTAGCCGGATTTCGGTATCAGTCCGTGGGGGTGTGGTCGTGGCACGATGGCAACCGATGCCGTGTCTCCACGGCTGGTGTTCCAGTCTCGATGCTGAAGTGAGAGTGCTTCACCGATTCGCATGCCGGTCTCGGCCAGCAAGGTCCAGAGAAATCGGTACCGCAGATCTCCTGACCAGTCGCCGGTCGGCGCGCAAGATGCCTCGGCTGCGATCAGGGCATCGATGGAGTCCGGCTCCAGCAGTGGAGTCTGCCGGTTTCGGAGTCTCACGCGGATAGCTGTCCGTCGCTGAGCATTTCGACGAGCAATATGTTCGAGAATCGGCATATACCTAGCCGGTCGTGATCGCACGTGCTCGTAGAGGAACGATGCGGCATCGACGCCGAACGCGGCATGGTATCGGTAGAAGCTCATCACCGGTCGTATGCGGATCGCCACGGTCGCTTCTGTGACAGTCGCTTCCGGATGAAGTTGCCGGACGAACGGGTCGAACTGGCCGGTGCGCACGGCCATCAGGAAATGGCCGAAGTCGCTGAGCTGGACCGTATCCCACTGCCGATCGGACTTCTCCAGGTAGGACCACCAGAGCGCTAGACCACGCGCGTACGTTTTGATGGTGTTTGGAGAGAACTCCGATTGACGAGCGAATTCCAGATACTGCTCGATCGGTTCGACGAGTGTGTGGGAATCGGACACCACCGTCCACGTCGTCTCTCCACCGGTCATCACACGTTGAGTGGACGCCATCTGGTCTCCTTCGACGTGACCACGCTAACGCGCTCAACGCCTCGGTCTCGGGATTGCCGTCCGGTGTGTCAGCGATGTCGTCGGCATCGCATGCCAATGTCCGATACGCGTACCAGTGACGAGGATGGCCAATGAACTACACCCATGTCGATGATGTGAACGGCACAACACTCCTAGTACCGGATACCACGTCGTCGCATTATCGGATGCGTGGCAGAAGGGCGCCCAGCAACTGAGCCCGGAGCAGCGCCGCGACCTGGCCAACGACCCCCGGAACCTGCAGGCCGTCGACGGGCCCACGAATTCGAAGAAGTCCGATTCCGACGCCGCATCCTGGTTGCCGCCGAACAAGGCATACCGGTGCACCTACGTCTCGCGGCAGATCGACGTCAAAGCGCTCTACCGGCTGTGGGTGACCCAGGCCGAGAAGGACGCGATGAGTCAGGTCCTGCACTCCTGCTAACGACACCCACCCCTGGGTTCGGCCGCGGGGGCAGTGGTGGCCACCATCGCTGCCCCCGACGTAGGAGAGCACTCGTTCATCTGCGGGAATGGATGTGCAGCCAGCGGATTCGCGCTCAGCTCCGTGCTTGAGCCGAAAGCCGCCGGTCGCGGCGATGGACTCCCGCACCGGTGTGCTGTGCCGACGTTCGCGGCCCCCGCGGCCGTGGACCGGGGGAGACCCCGAGAGCGGCGAGCGGACGACGCTCCTCGTCGGGCAATGCGCCGGCCCGCCATTTTTTGACCGCCCGATACAGCCACTGACCTACCTGTTCGCCGTCGGCGGTGACGTAGTTCGCGGGCACCAGCGCGTTGCCATGCTCTTCGCGGTACGCAGCGATTTCGGTGAGCATTCGCCGCTGCTTGCTGTCGGCACGTGACACAGCCGGAACTGGGACATCGTCGTCGTCGCTCCACAGGAACCCGATCGCATCGAGTTGCGCGATGCGTTGGGGCGGCAAGGTGCCGAGCATGCGGGCAACTCGCTGGCGCTCTTGCCAACGCCCCAGTCGGAAGCCGTCTTCGGTGACGTAGTCGGCCGGGATCGCAGTGCGAGGATGTTGACGCCGAAAAATGCGGTAGAGCTGCAGAGGAGAGGCCGCGGACTGGGTGGCGCGCATTGATATCGCATCCTTCCGAAAACCCTCGCACGTCTTCGAATTTGTCATTATTCCAAGTATGTCAATCGGTTTGACGATTCTGCAAGAAAGCAGGACTATCCAACAGAACGTAAGGGGATGCGCTGCTGGAACAGATCCCTACGGCCGATGGCCGGTGATGTCTTGTTCCTCGAAAAAACTGCAGGGTGATCAGTGCGATCGCTGGGGTGATCACCAGGTTGCATCCCGTGTTGTCCACGATTGCGAGGCCAGACCCGTGGCCACGGCCGACAATTCCTACTGCCAATAAGCTCAGCCATGGCGGGGCAGTGCATCGGCAAGAAGTCGGCTCGCACCTATGTGCAGTCGTGCGACGACCTCAACCTAGGCATTCCCACGATTTCGCTCAGACGACGGACATGCCCACCATCGGGAATCCTGGTGGCGGGCTGTCACATCAGCGGGATGCCTGAAGCCACCACTCGGTGGCGCTGGATTCGATTTCGAGAGCGTGGGCGGGCCAGTCGGGATCGGCGATCAACGTGTGGATTTTTCGTGCCATTTCCGGTGTGTTGCCGTCGATGTCGAGTCTGGTGAGGAGTCGGGCGATCCGAGTCTGTGTGGCTGGCCACCTGCCGCCCGTTGTTTCGACCAGCGCCGCCACCAGGGTTGCGCACTCATGGTCGCTCAGCGGTGGCGGTGTGCGTGTCATGCCTCGTAATCCGCGGCTGCCGTCGGTGAGCCACCGGTCACTGGCTTCTTGCTGGATCCGGTTCCAGTACAACGGGCCACGACTGCTGAGGTATGAGCGCACTGTCCGACGGTAGCAAGGGATGTCGGCAGATCGGTCCTGGTCGGCGGGCGGTGACGGGCACGTGCGGGGCATCGGGGTGAGGCGCCGCTCCTGCAGCGTCCGGACCTGCACGGGGTCAGATCGCGGTCAGTGGGTGTCCTTGGACGGCGATCGGCATCCGGAGGTCTCCACCGCGGATCTTGACGCCCGTTTCGCGACGCCCGTCGGATGAGTGTGGCTGTGGNNNGGCCTCGCCATTGTCGGCGAGGCCACAGCCACAGGGTGCGGTGTCAGCTGTATCCAGCGTTGGTTATTCGGCGTTCTGGTCAGCGTGCTCGAGGATCAGGTACTGAGCGGAGATCTGCTGATCGACGTCCTTCTTGTTGTCGGTGCCGCTGGCTTCGCCGACGTAACGCCCGTTGGCGACCATGCAGTAGTCCTGGGTGCCGTTGACGGTGTCCTTGGTGGCGCATTTCGCGTCGGGCAGGCCCTGCGGGGTGGGGGCTGCGGTGAAGCCTTCGGCGAGAAGGTCGTTGTAGAACTCGGTGAGGATCGTCTCGGCGCCGGCATCGTCTTCGGCCCGGTAGACGGTGGTCTTGTAGACGGCGTTGTGGTCGGATCCGGCGGCGGTGAGGATCTTGTAGGTCAGCGGCGGGTTGGTGGAGCGGTGTGCCATCCCGCGGGGCCCGTAGGCGGYCATGTCGTCGCCGAGTTGGGCTTGGGCGTCTTCTTCGGGGAGGGCGTAGATCAGGACCTTGTCCTGGTCGATCATGGGCAGCTGCGCGGTCTGTCCACCGTTCTGGGCGCGGGTCGGGGTGGCCGGGAACTGGTCGATCAGCGGTTCTTGCAGTTGGAGGGACTTCGCGACGGCCTTCGCGGTCCAGTCCTTGTCGGCGGCGGGGGCTTTCGCCCAGGTGTAGAGCAGGTAGTCCCCGTGGGGGGTGAACGCGTTGACCGAGACCTCGGGTCCGGCATCGAAGTTCGTCTGTCCGGTCGAGACCAGGGTGTTGGGCAGGATGTCGATGTTTTCGGCGGTATCGAGGCCGGTGCCGTCGTCGACGGTGAGCAGGTTCTGGTGGATTTCGCGGGCGGTCGCGGCGGCGTCCTCGGGGTTGTTGAACCGCATCACGGCTTGGACGACGGACCGGGACGGATCGGTCGTCTTCGTGGTGGGGGTGGCGGCGGTCGAGACGTAGCCGTAGAGCATCTGGTGGTTGTGGGCGATGTCCCCGGCGGCGTCGCTGAGGACGACACCGAGGTTCTTGCCGCTGCGCATCACCATCGTGGGCATCTTCACCGAGGTCAGTTCCGGGTCGATCTCGAAGGGAACGACGGTGAACTCGGCGAGCCGCTGCCCGTCGACGTCGAGGATGGTTTCCTGGGTGGCCCGCCCGAACTCGGGGGCCGGACTGGTCGGGTAGCTGCCGGTGTCGAGGGCGGCTGGATCGACACTCGCGGTCGCAGTTTGGTCTCCGCCGGATTTACCGGTGGGTTCGGCGGTGGTGTCGGCGTTGCTGCAGCCGGCCAACAGCACTGCGGTGGCGAGCACGGCCGCCGGCATCCACGTGGTTGTCCTCATCGTCTTGTTTATCCCTTCCCTGTCTCACCCCGCGAGTGTCGGCGTCGCCGGGCGGGAGCGTGTGGTCTTGGTAGTTGGAGGCCGCGACCGCCTGGAAGGTTCCCACACCCTTCCGGTGGCCTTCGTCACACCCACCCGCCGTGGGGGGAGGTGGCCGGTTGGCGATGCAGGCCCAGGCCCGGTCACGCTAGGGTTCGACGGCGCCCACACCCGGGCGCACACAGATCGACGACGGGAAGGGGAGAGGGCGTGGAATCCGCAGCCCAAGCCGGGCAACCGGCCACCGTTGCCTCCCCAGCCGCCGAGACGCCGCCGCGGGAGCGCGCCGAGGTGCTGCTTTCGTCGATCACCGACAAGATCCTGCGCCCGTTCGGGTACGACGCGATCAGCGACCTCGCCGAACAGCGCGCCCAAAGCAGGGAACAGACCCGCTCGGTGGTCGTGGTCGGCGAGGTCAAGCGGGGAAAGAGCTCCTTGGTCAATGCGCTGGTCGGCTGGCGCGGCGCCTCCCCCGTGGGGGTGGACGTGACGACATCGACGACGATCAGCTTCGGGGAGGCCACCGCCGAGCAACCCGGCGGCACGGCGCAGATCCTGTTCCCGGACCGAACCGAGCAAATCCCGCACGCCGAGCTGGCGGACTGGGTCTCGTGCGAGGGCGCCCATGTCACCGACAGCCGGATCGAGGAGTTGCCGACCCGGGCGATCGTCCCGGTGGCCGGCAGCCGGCTCGGTGACGTCACCGTGATCGACACCCCCGGGGTGGGCGGATTGGACCCGTCCTACGCGGTCCTGGCGGAAGCGTCCGCGTCGCAGGCATGCGTGTTGGTGATCGTGTGCGATGCCACCACCCCGCTGACGGCGCCGGAGATGGCGTTCATCGACAAGACAGGGTCCGCGGTGGAATCACTGATCGTGGTGGTCACCAAGACCGACAAGAACATCCGCCGCTGGCGTCCGATCGTCGACGAAGACCGCGAACTCTTGGTCCGGCACCTGGGCCGGCAGATTCCGGTGGTCGGAGTATCGAGTCTGCGTGCGGTGATCGCCGCCGAGATGGCACCCGGCCCGCAGCGCGACCACGCCGAGGCACGGTCCGGGATCGTCGAGCTGCGCACCCTGATCGACTCGAAACTCGCCATCGCCGAACATCTCCCGGCGATCACCGGTCTGCGGACCGCGGTCGAGGGGCTGCGTACGTTGGCGACGGATCTGCGCACCCAAATCGCGGCGATCACCCGCAGCGGCGAGGTCATCCCGGATCTGACCGCACAGCTAGCCGAATTGCAGGGCCTCAAGGACCACTCGACGCAGTGGGAGCAGTACCTGCAACGGGACCTGACGTTGATCCGCCAGCACGCCACCGACGACCTCGACCGCCGCCTCGACGACATCCGGCAGAAGTGGACCACCCGAATCAACAAGAACGGGATGGCGGTGCTGCGCCGGAACCCGCAACATTTCACCGCGGAAATGGAGCGCGATTTCCAGGCCGCGATGGCGGGGTCGGTCAACCTGTTCCTCGAGCAGCTCTACACCCAGATCGTGCAACCGAGATTCGCCTCGGAGGTCATCTGGCACGAAATCTCCGAGCAGGTCCTCGCGACGTTGTCGAACCGCACCCTCGAAACCCACCAGGTCGCCGGCAAACGGCAGGGGCTGCTCGATCCGTCGATGATCACCATGGGAGTGATGGGCTCGTCGATGCTCGGCGGTCTGATCGGGGTCTCGGCGATGATGGGCGTCGGGGCAGTCGTCGGCGTCGCCTGGGTGGGATTCAATCTCGGTTTCAAGGCGATGCGGACCGGGAAGACGAACCTGCTGGGCTGGCTGCGGGAGACGATCGCGACCACGAAGACCACCACCTCCCGGATGCTCGAATCCACCCTGGCGCTTGCCCGCCCGGAAATCGTCATCCGCTACCGCGAACACGTGAAAGCCTCGATCGCAACCCTGCAGGCGCAGATCAAAGACGCCGAGGACACCGCCCGGGCCGACAAGGCCACCCGGGAGAAAAAGCTGACCCGCCTACAGAACAACCTGCGGGTGGTCGAAAACAACATCACCCGCGCCGAATCCCTGATCGCCGAACTGTCCACGCACACCACACCCTCGGCCGACGCGGGCGATGATCCCCGGTGACGGCCACCCCCACCGCACCGGCCTGGGATCCGGTGCGCGCCGGCCTGGACCGGGCGCTGCACGCACTCGCCGGCCTGGCCCCCGATCTGGCCGCGCACGCCAACCGGATCGGCCAGATCCTCTGGTCCCCGCCACGGATCGTGATCGTCGGCCGACTCAAGGCCGGCAAGTCGACACTGGTCAACGCCCTGATCGGGGCGCCGGTCGCCGAAACCGCCGCCCTCGAGGCCACCAGCATCGTCGCCGTCTACCAGGACGGCGCCCCCTCCCGCGCCCAGGTGGTCCTACTCGACGGCTCCCGCCGCCCGCTGCACCTGTCCCGCGGCCACACCGCCGACCTGGGGGTCGACCCGGAACAGGTTGCCTACCTGCACCGGTGGCTACCCTCGGCGGCGATCCGCGACTTCACCCTGGTCGACACCCCCGGTCTGGCCACGCTGACCGCCGAGAACGAGGCCCGCACCCGCCGGGTACTCATCGACGGGTTCGAGCAGACCCGCACCGCCTCCGTCGACGCCGACGCCGCGGTGTTCCTCTTCGACTCCGCGCCCCGCGCCGACGAGATCTCCTTCCTCAAACAACTCGGATTCACCCCGCTGAACACCCTCGGCGTCCTCTCCCGCGCCGACGGATTCGGGGAAGGCGCACTGGGGCAGCGCAATCCGCTCGAGCACGCGATCGCCCACGCCCGGGTCCTGGCGGATCGGCTCGCCGACACCGTCATGACGGTGATGCCGATCGCCGGGCTGCTCGCCGAAACCTCCCACACCGGGGCCCTCACCGAGGCCGATGCCCGCGCGCTGGCGTCGCTGACCGGGTACGGGCCGCTCGAGGTGCTCGACCTCCTCGACACCGATACCCCCACCGTGGTGCCCGAGGCGGTGCGCGATCGGCTCCTCGATCTGGTCGGCGAATACGGAATCGTCCATGGCCGCGACGTCGCCGCCCGCGGGGCCGCCACCCTGAACGAGTGGTTGACCGCGCACTCGGGGATCCCACAGCTGCGGGGAGTGCTCTCGCAGCATCTGGGCCGGTTCGCCGCCGTGCACCGGGCCAGCCGGATCATCCGCGAACTCGACCAACTCGCTTTCACCCACCCCGCCCGGGACCAGATCCGCGGCGTCGTGGACCACCTGCGCCGCGACCCCGCCCTGCACACGGTGGTGCTGTTCGAACACCTCAGGTCCATGCTCGAGGCCGATCCCCGTTCCCCGGTCACCACCGAACTGCGAAGGCTCCTCGAACATCACACCCCGGCCGGACAGCTCGGGCTCCCGGACAGCGCGGGCCCGGACCAGGTGCGGGCAACGGCGCAGCAGAAGCTGAGCTGGGCGCACACGCAGGCGCTGTCGACGATGACCGCGGCCGAGGACGCCGCCCTGATCGTGCTGGCGCACACCTACGGCACCCTCGCGGCCATCTGACCCGAACCTCCAGACGGTAGCCCCATGCGAATCAGTGGGGGTGGGGCGGGAACCTTTCGCCTGCGACGCGCATCGAACTATCAACCGCCGACGCACACCCCTGTGGAAGGACCAACCCGTGATGTTCTACCGAACGCCGCAGCCACCGCCCCCGCGTCGCCGTGACATGATGCCCGGGCGCGGCCGCGCTGCACAGGCCGCCGGGCGTAATCCGTGGGGTTCGATCACGAGGGGTATCAATGTCTAGGCCGGACTGGCTGCTGGGGATCGACTTCGGCACCTCCAACACCGCCGCCGCACACACCGGCGCGGTCAGCGGCGCCGTGGAAGCACTGCAACTCAGCCACAACCGCACCACCATGTCCTCGGCGGTGTTCGTCGAATCGCCACACCAGATCGCGGTCGGAGACGTGGCCACCAACCGCGCCGAAACCAACCCCGCCGCCTACATGCCCTCACCGAAGCGGGTGATCGGCCAGGGCGTGGTGAACGTCAACGGCTACGCGATCGCATCGTCGGTGCCGGTCGCCGCGGTACTCGATTCGGTCATGGCCCGGGCCCGGGCCGCACACGCCGGGCAGGCGCCCGCCCAGCTGGTGCTCACCCACCCGGAGGCCTGGTCCCCACGTGAGATCCAGGTACTCCTGGACGCGGCCGCCCAACTCGGGCTGGACCCCTCCCAGGTGACCACGGTGTCCGAACCACGGGCAGCGGCGCACTACTATTCGCGTTCGAACACCCTGCCCCCAGGCGCGAAGATCGCAGTGTTCGACTTCGGCGGCGGCACCCTCGACATCGCCGTATTGGCCGCCAACGACCACGGCACATTCGACGTTGTCGCCGCACGCGGCGACAACGGCCTCGGCGGCAAGAACTTCGACGCCTACATCCGCCGATGGGTCGACGAACAACTCGACGCCCGCAACCCCGAACTGGGCGATTACCTACGATCGGCACCGATCGACATCCGGCACGCCCTCGACGATTCGATCCGCCGCGCCAAGGAACTGCTCTCGGAAGCGCCGTCCGCGACCATCACCGTCGCCGGCGGCGGGCACACCGAGAAGTTCCAGATCACCCGCGAGGAGTTCGAGGAGCTCATCACCCCGGCATTGGAGAAGGCGGTCACCCTCACCCGGGCAACCCTCGCCGACGCCCACGTCACCGACCCCACCGGGCTGCACGCGCTGTATCTGACCGGAGGCTCCTCCCGAATCCCGATCGTGCAGGAACACCTCAAAACACTCGGGCCGATCGCCACCCTCGACGACCCGAAGACCGTCGTCGCGCAGGGGGCGATCGCGGCCGCCGCCCCGATCGTCCGCGGCCTCGGCAACACCGCCGCCGCAGGCGGAGTCGGGTCGCGATACACCCATCCCACCCCACCGTCGCAACCGTCCCGACCCGACGGCCCGGCAGCAACGGCACCCATCCCGCCGTCCGGTCCGGACCGAACGACAGCGACATGGCAACCCACACCCACGCCGGCGCCAGCGGGCACCGGCACGGGTAGAAAGAAGTGGACGGTGATCGGCGCCGCGGCCGCCGCCGTGGTGGTCGTCGCCGGCGTCATCGGAGCGATTGCCCTCACCGGAGACAAAGGCGCTGACCAGGTGCCGCCCGCCGACACCGCAGCCGCCGCCGGTGACACCGCAGGCGCCGAGCAGGCCGGCGCCTCCGGAACCGGAAACACTCAGGTTCCGACCACGAAAGAGGCTGTACTGGCAGCCCTTCCGGCAGCATTGCGAACAGATCTGGAGAACTGCAAAACCAACGGGGAAACCGAGAACGGTGGCCTCCAGATGCAATGCACCCTGAAAGAGGGCACCGCGTTGACCACCGGGATCTCCGACCAGGACTACCAATCGATCATCGTCAGCGTCGACCCCGCCGAAGCAAAGAAACGGGTCCTCGGCATCCGGCAGGGCTTCCAGAACGACACCACCTCGACCGACAACGAGATCGTGGAGAACATCCCGCGGACCGCAGCCGCACACATCGACGGTCCGGGCTACGCGAACACCTACTCGATCTGGTACGCCAACAGCTCGACCGGGGTGATGGCCAGCTTCAGCGACGCCCAGGGCCTCGACGGCGCGAAGACGTTCCTCTCCCGCGCCGGCCTGATCAACTAACCTCCACCGCCGCCGCAGAGACTGCGCCCGCCCTTCTTTCGGGGCGGGCGCAGCTGTCTGTGCAGGCCTTTCGCCCCAGGTCGCGGCCGGTCGCAAAGTTTTTCAGGAAATCCGGGAACCTTTCGGACCATTCACCGCATCTAACTCTCGACAGCACAGGGAACTTTCGCTTCCCAGCCAGTACCTTCGACGGACAAGGATTCGAGATGAGCAACCCCCGCGGCGCACAGGACAACCCGACCACCACCGGCACCACCTCGCCCAGCCCCAACCTGACCGGGGACCCGCAGGACGCCACCTACACCACCACCGCCCCCGCCGCAGGCGAGCAGCCGCCGGTGGCAGCCGACCCAGTCGGAGCCGGTACCGCTCCGGGCCCCATCGACACAGACACCGACGCGGGAACCGGCACCGCCGGCGAGACCGATCTGGGCGCCGGCACCGGCGGGGAGTACTACTCGCCGCGCGACGTCGACGGTGACGGGAACGTCGACCTGATCCACACCCGCATCGAGGGGGTCGAAACCATCACCCACATCGACGAAGACGGCTCCATCACCCTCGTCGAGCAGGACACCGACGGCAACGGCACCTACGAAACCGGTATCGCCCCCACCGCCACCGGGATCCGCCTCGCCGAGGACCTCGACGACGACGGAACCGTCGACCTCGCGACCCACCTCGACCCGACCACCGGCGCACCGCTCCGCCAGGACGTCATCGAGGACGGGCGGATCACCGACACCCGGCTCGACACCACCGCCGACGGCAACCCGGACGTGCACCTGATCGACAGCAACGGCGACGGACGCTTCGACACCGCCCTCCTCGACACCGACCTCGACGGCATCACCAACGACACCCTGGTCGACACCAACGGGGACGGCACCTTCGACCTGCGCACCGCCGACACCGACAACGACGGCACCCAGGAGTCCTTCGACACCGCCACCGACGGGCACCTCGGGTCGATCGAGCAGTTCGAAGCCCTCATCCCCGCAGAGGACCACTACCACGAGCAGGCCGACACGTACCCGACCGAGACGCCGGCCGACCAGACCGCCACCGACCTGGCCTGACCCCACCCCTGGGCCGCCGTGCGGGCGGCGCCCACCAGCCTTTCTCTGGCCGATGGGTGCAGTACACCCCGCGCCCACCCGACTTGTATTGCGGCCGAACCTCACACCGGAGAGCACCGAATGGATGACATCGCCGCGGATCTGGACGCAGCAGCCTGGTCCGCCAGCCCACTCGACGACGACACCTACCTCGGCGAACCGGTCCCCGTCGACGAGAGCCTCGACGCGATCCCCGAACCGGTCTTCGAGGACGACCCGTTCGTCGAGGTCGCCGACGGGACGGGACCGGTGGACCTGTCCGTCATCGACCTGAGCGCACTCGACCCGGATCTCGCCGAGCCCCCGCCACTCTCCCCGCCGCAGGACGCGACCGAACCGGCGGTCGACCCGGACACCGCACCGGATTCCCCGGTCGACGGTGCGGGCGGGGACGGGGTGTACGGGGACCCGGTGGAATGGTCGGTGAACTGGTTCTTCCAACAGGTCGACGGCTACTGCGGGCCATCGAGCGCCGCCCAAATGATCGCCCAGTACACCGGCGTCGTCATCGACGACCCCGAACAACTCGTCGACCGGGCCCTCGAACTCGGACTCATGCAGGACGGCGACCCCGCGCAGGGCATGACCTTGCCGAACCTCGAGATCCTCCTCGAGGATCAAGGGGTGCCCTGCACCGTGCAGGACAGTTCGATCGACGACCTGAAAACCAAGCTCGAGGACGGCTACGGGGTGATCGCGATGGTCGACTCCGGGGAGATCTGGAACCCCGACCAAGAAGCCGGGGAAGACGAGACGGCCGACCACTTCCTCGTCGTCGCCGGCATCGACGAAACCCGCGGGGTGGTGATCCTCTCCGACCCCGGCGCCCCGAACGGCAACCAGCTCGAGGTGCCCATCGACCAGTTCGAGGACGCATGGGCGGACTCGGGCCGCAAAATGCTGGTCGCCGACACCCCCGATCCGGACCTGGCCGACCACCCGGACCCGGTGGCAATGTCGGTGGCCGCACCCGATCGCCGGTGGGCGATGATCGACCTGTAGCGGTTGTCGCTACCCACCGACAACAGGTTGGGCGTGCACACTGGAGAGGCCATCACCGACATCGGGTGGCGGTGCTCCGAAAGATGCGGGCGGCTCGGCGGGAACCTTTCGCCGGTCCGATGCATCCAACAAGTGTGAGCGTCCGTGTCGGCGCCGACATACTGAGGGAAACGAGGTGAGAGCAGCAGTGGACGACGACTCCGTCCTTGCAGCACTGGGGGTATCGGGCGCGCTGCCGCCCGTGCCCGACGAGGTGTGGGCGCGCGCCCTCGAGGTCGCCCTCGACCCCACCACCGCACCCGTCGACACCGACCTCGTCCCCGACATGGACGACGTACCGGTCGTACCCGAGGACGACGACATCATCCTGCTCGACGACGACACCGATGGTGACGACGGCAACGTCCCAGGCCCGGAACTCGATACCGACGCCGACGCCGACACGGATCTAGACCTACCCGCCGGACAGGACTTCGATCTCGGCGACGACAGCGCCGACCCCTCCACCCTCGGCGCCGACGACCCCACCGACCTCGGCATCGACCTCGGCGGGCACCACGACATCGACCCGCTCTAACCACCGGCACGTCCCCACCACCCCGGGCGCGGTCGGACACCAAAATCCTGGCTCGGGCGGCTGTATGTGACGGCGGGTACGATTCCCTCGGCGCCCGGGGGCGGCAACGACAAGGATCACGGCACGGGGGGACCAGACATGGACGACGCGGACCTGATCGCGGCGTGCAGAGCCGGCGATCACCACGCCTTCGCCGAACTCGCCGGCCGCTATCGCACCAACGCCTGGCACGTGTGCCTGCAGATCACCGGCAACACCCACGACGCCGAAGACGCCCTGCAGGACACGCTCACCGCCGCCTGGCAGAACCTGCCGAAATTCCGCGGCGACGCCCGCTTCCACACCTGGCTGCACCGCATCGCCGTCAACGCCGCCCTCGCCGTCGTCCGACGCCGCAAGACCACCGACAGCCTCGACGACACCGACGGCGAATACGGCATCCTGCTCGAAGACCCCGCACCCCGATTCGACGAGCAAATCACCACCATCGACGCGGTCCGCCGCGCCCTCGCCCAACTCCCCGAAGACTTCCGCGTCGCCATCGTGCTCGCCGAATTCGCCTCCCTGCCCTACGCCGACATCGCCGAACACCAAGGCGTCACCGTCGCGACCGTGAAAACCCGAATCCACCGCGCCCGCAAACAACTGGCCACACTCCTCGCACCCGCAATCGACCCGTGAGCCGACCACGCATGATTCGTCCGCGAACGTACGCGTACGCCTCGGCCCGTGCCGAACCCCTCGTGCTTCCGGTCAGTACGAGAGGATGGGCCGGTGAGTGACTCCGGACTGCTCCCCGACGACTACCGCGACTTCCTCGAGCACCTCAAAACCCAAGTCCGGCAGGCCCGGGTCCGGGCCACGCGCGTGGTCAACACCGAGTTGCTCCTGCTGTACTGGGACATCGGCCGCGCGATCCTGGACCGCCAGGCAGCCGAGGGGTGGGGGAGCAAGGTCATCGACCGACTTGCCGTCGACCTGCGGTCCGAGTTCCCCGAGATGCGCGGATTCTCCCGAAGCAACCTGCACTACATGCGGAAGATCGCCTCGGCATGGCCCCGGAGCGCATTCGTCCAACAAGCTGTTGGACAAATCCCGTGGGGACACGTGACCGTGCTGATCGACCGTCTCGACGACCAGGCCGCCCGCGACTGGTACGCGGCCGCGGCGTTCGAGCGGGGCTGGTCCCGCAACGTCCTATCCCATCAAATCCGCAACCGACTCGATCAGCGGATCGGGGCAGCACCATCGAACTTCACCGACCACCTGCCCACCGGTGACTCCGACCTGGCGCAGCAACTGGTCCGCGACCCGTACGTCTTCGACTTCCTGGATCTGACCGACAGGGTCGCGGAGCGAGAGCTCGAGGCCGCGCTGATGGCCCGATTGGAACGATTTCTGCTCGAGCTCGGGCACGGCTTCGCGTTCGTCGGCCGGCAGTACCACTTCGACGTCGACGGTGACGACTTCTACATCGACCTGCTGTTCTTCAACTGGATCCAGGCCCGCTTCGTCGTGGTCGAGCTGAAGGTCGGCCGGTTCGAACCCGAGTACGTCGGCAAACTCGGCTTCTACGTGTCCTGGATCGACGACAACCTGCGCGACCACAACCAGCACGCGCCGACCATCGGGATCCTCCTGTGCGCCGGACGCAACGACAACGTCGTCCGCTACTCCCTGGCTGGAACCACCGCACCGTTGGCGGTCGCCGACTACACCTACGACACCCTGCCCGCACCGGTGAGGGAACTCGTCCCCACCGATGACGAACTCGCCTCCGCAATGGGGGAGACCCTCACCCACCTGGCGGAAACCCCCTCATCACGTGCCGACACCGAGCAATGAACCCGGTGATGCCGGCCAACCGGGGACGAACAAGCGATATGAATGAGCCGGATGGCGACATGGCAATGCAACATTGTAAAGTTGGTGACATGACGGAACACGCGCAGAACAACGACGAGAACCAGACCCAGCCCGCAGACAATGCGCCGCAGCACACCGAGAACGGCTTCGGAACCTACGAGTGGGATCCCGACTGCGGAATCGTGTTCCGCATGGACCTCGACCAGTTCGGGACCATCGGCGGCGTCCCCGTCAGCCACTACACCCCGCCGCCCCCGGCCCCATACACACCGCTCAACCTCTCCTGATTCAGTCACACGCCCGCGACCGCCAGCACCCGCCCCCCAGATGCTGGGCACAAACTATCTCGCAGCCACCGGGCTCGCCGGGACGCACTGCCCGAGTATGGCGGCGACCGGTGCCATGGGGTGCGAATCGAGGTCCCCGAACGGACCGGAACAATGGCCGGTGATGAGCGAGACAAACATGGGCCGCGTACCAGTGGGGGATCCGATCCCGCTCCGGTTCGACCCGACCACCAAACAACGCCTCGAGGAGCTGGCCGCCGACATCGGCCCGCGCCGCTTCGGGGCACTGGTGCGGGTGGCGGCACGACGACTTCTCGCCGACCCGGACCGGGTTCCGGAGGCACTGGACCAGTCCCGCCGCGCCTCCGCCGACGCCCGCCGCATCCCCTGGGCGGAAAGGCCTCTCGACCTCGACCCCGCCACCAGCACTCGCCTCAACGAACTCGCCCACGAGTTCCACACCGACCGCAGCGCGATCGTCCGCGTCGCTCTGCACCACTTCCTCACTGGGGCAGGCCGATTCCGGAACCCGGTGCTCCGCGAAGACGCCCGCACCGATCTGACCTGCCGCCCCCGCGTGTACCTCAACCCCTCCACACTCGTCCGGCTCGAGAAGCTCACCGCCCGCAACGGCGACGCCCTCACCGCCGCGGCCATCCGGGTCGCGGTCCGCCGACTCCTCGACGACCCGGGAGACCTCACCGCCGACCTGGCCACGATCGGCGCCGCCCGCGACCTGACCCCGGAAACTCTGGGCCCGCGCACAAATGTGCACTTCGACGACGACCTGCGCGACCAACTCGACACCCTCGCCGGTCGGCTCGACTCCGACCGCGCCGAACTCATGCGCCTGGCCGCCCGCCAACTCCTGGCCAACCCGCGCGACCTCGATCAGGCGGTGACCGTAGAGATCTACCGCGGGGACGCCAACCGGGCCAAGCTCCTCGCCCGGAACACCCGCCGCCAGCAGAC
This sequence comes from Rhodococcus sp. P3_B8, assembly GCF_056402775.1. Classification (NCBI taxonomy): domain Bacteria; kingdom Bacillati; phylum Actinomycetota; class Actinomycetes; order Mycobacteriales; family Nocardiaceae; genus Rhodococcus; species Rhodococcus sp. P3_B8. The sequence goes on along the minus strand of NZ_JBFUGT010000113.1, from coordinate 4,018 downwards.
CGCTGACCAGGCCACCGCCGCGCCCGCCGTCCGCAAGGCACCGAGCCCGCAAGGGAACCCGTTCGGGAAACGGCACGTCTTCCGGTTCGATGAGGACACCAAACGCCGCCTGGAAGACCTGGCGGACGAGTACGGTCCCCGCCGGGTCTCCGCGCTGCTCCGTGTCGGGATTCGCCGACTCATCGGGTCCCCGCGCGCCGATGTCGACCTCGCGCAGGCCCGCCGTGTCGCCGCCCAGGCACGGGCGCTGCCGCACGACCCGGTCACCCTGAAACTGGACTCTCCGACGGCGGCCCGCTTCCTCGCCCTCGCCGCCCGCTGCGAGGCGTCGCCGCGGGACATGGTCGCGGTCGCGGTGCACCGCTTCCTCGCCGCCCCGGGCCACTGCCGGGCGGCGCTAATCGACGAGGCCGCCGCAGCCGGGCTCAACGAGAAGTTCAAGGTGTCACTCCGCCCATCAGTACGCCGCGACGTCGAGCAGCTCGCCGACCGGCACGGCACACGGTTGGCCTCCGCGTTGGTGCGCGTCGCGGTGCGCCGGCTCCTCGACAACCCCGGGGACCTCGCGGGCGACCTGGCGACCGTTGCGCCGGCGCATGACCTGCGACCGCCACCGCCCACCGCTCGGGTCGACGTCGCCCTCGACGACGAACTCCTCGTGCATCTCGACGCCCTCGCCGACCGGCTCGGCTCGGACCCTCAGGAGCTGGTGTATCTGGCGGCCAAACGCATCCTCCGCTTCCATCACAACATCGAAAACCGGATGCTCGACGAGATATTCCGCGCCCAGAACAACCGCAAGCACATGCTGGCCAAACATGCCCGCCGCGAGCGGATTCGTCGGAGAGACCGCGGCAGCGACACCTGACCCGCGAAAATGGGCGGTGGGTCGGGCCCGCACCACCGGAGGATGCCATGTCACGATTTCTGCGCCTCACCCTCGCCGCGGCGGCCACAGCGGCTGCGGCGATGTCCCTGACCGCAGCGCCCGCACACGCCGCACCACCGCCAGTTCCGAGTGGGTGCGACATACAGTTCTTCGTGGTCGGTGCCATGTCGACTTGCGCACCCGGATCGGTGAACACCCACCAATTGGAACTGGTGTGCTGGAACCTCGGACTTCCTGCCAGGCTGTACGCATGGGGGCCGGAGGTGCCCACCTTCCTGCCTTCCATCGCACTGTGTCCGATCCTGGGGTACACCTCGCCGGCCCCGGTCACCCGGGTACACACCCGATAGGGCAGGACCCCGGCTGCTCCTGCGTCGTATAACCGGCAAGTTGACCCGCGGAAATGACAGGTCCCCCGGGTCGGTCTGCCCGATCGGCTGCGGCCGCCAGCAGGGTTCTGCACCATCTTCGGCGAGGACGGGGAGAACATCACCTTTTCCGTCAACGGGGTGGACTACGAAATTGATCTGAAAGACAAGCACGCCAGCAGGTGTCACAAGCAGATCGGATTCTTCATCGAACACCCCACCCGCGTCGGTGGCCGCAAACGACGCTCGGATCGCCCCGTCGTCGCAGAGGTGCGCGGGGCCGACGAGCACCGCACCGGGAGAGCGCCGAAGCCTGCAGCGTGGTTACGTCGCCGTGTCCTTGACGGTGTGCGTTGGCCTGCAACGAAGCGAGGATATGGCACAAACAGCCACCCTGAACGGGCCGCCGCCTCCCCTGGCCCGGCGCCGGATGCCGCCGACGGCAGATTCTACATGGGTGGCGTTGTGTTCGAACAGCACCCGTATTGCGGGGCGTATTGGTAGTAATGCCCAAAGGGGTAAAACAAATCCCCGACGGTCCGCCCCTCTCTAAATGGATGACCGCATTTGGAGCATACAGCGACCGCTCTGGGGTTCACGCGTACAACTGCCGTGTTCACCATGGTCATAATTGTCTCAACCGGCTCCCGCCCATGCTCACGTATGCCTTGTTGGATGAATTCGAATGCGCCATAGAAGTATCCGCACACCGGGCATTCAATTCGGTTGGAATACGATTGCTCCGGAATCCTGATGCCGAGGTCGCGCTCAATCTTTAACTTCTCCTCCGCAGTCACTGCGTTGACCTCTAGCTCCGACCTTCGCTCGGCAGTCCAGAACCACGAGTTGACTGCGTCGGCGTGTTCCTTCGGCATATAAAATGTCGCCGACCTGCCATTCTCTATCGCATACCGCACAACGGCCAAAATGGTGTCCCTATCCGCGGAGATCACACAGTTTCCATTCTCTACCGTGGCATCAATGCGGTCCAGCGAGGTTCGTTCCATAGGAAGTACTTCCAAGCGTGTATGAATACGTGCGCCACCCGCCCAGTGGCGGCCAGCTTGTAAGTGGGTACCGGGGCGGGTCACGCCTCGACGACATCAAGACCGGTCTGCTTTCATCCTTCTACCATTCCTGCCTTGTTGTCACTGATCGTGAGGCGCGCAAAACATTTCGATATAGGTTCGCCATCGGCTCTGACCGTGCGCCCACAACGGGTGCGCTGCGCGACTGCGGCGCCACGCACATCCTGTTGCCCCACCGCCCTGCAGGTTCGCCGGGCCGACACCACCGAGGTGATCGGGAACGCATTGGTCCACAAGACGGAAGGCCTGGGGCTCCGGAGCATCGCCGAGCGGATGGGCCGCCCGGAGTCGACCGTGCGCCGCTGGCTACGCCGCACTACCGGTGAGCATGTGCAGTGGCTGCATCGCCGGGTACCGAGCGGCTGGTCCTCGTCGCCCGCGAGGCGTTCGGCACCATCCGGTACGTCGGGGATCCGCTCGGGGACGCGCTATGCGTCCTGTCGGCGGCCGCGGTCGAGGATCGCCGCCGCGTCGGGTTCCCCGTTCCGCCGTGGGACCTGATCGGGATCTACACGCAGGGACGTCTGCTGTCCTCACCCCCCAGCGGCTGACAAAACCGTCCCGTCCGGTCTTGCCGTGCCCGAATGCGTCCGTCATCGTGCCAAGCATTGGAGCACCCACGGGCGTCAGTACCGTCATCGTGCCGACCAGGCCGTCACGGTGCGCCGCCGTCGGCAGATTCAGTGACCAGCAACACCCGCTGCCCGTTCCGATATCGGAGGTGGCGGGTGTTAACCCCTTGTGGGGGTACCCCGAGCCGATCTCGACGCCGATTCTGGCAATCGACTCTTTCGATTCGATGGGACGTGTGCGTGTACAAGTTCTGGAACATGGTGGCGGCGGTCTGTGGAACCGTCCTGGTGGCCGCCGCGTTCGGCCTTCTGGTATTCGCCGTCGACCCGTCCCCGCCGCGGGTGTGGGGTCTTCTCGCCCTGATCGCATCCGCGGCCGTGTTCGCGGGACTGTTTCGGCGCGGCGAAAGCGAGTCCGATCGGGCGGTCACCCGGGCTCTCAAACGTGCAACATTGCCGCCGGACGCCGAGCCGAAGGTGTGGAACACGTTGCTCGAGCGGAGGCAGTGCCAGCTCAGATCCTCCCGTGCCGGGGCGATCGTGGTGCTTGCCCTGTTGGTACTGGCGATCGGAATGGACACTGCGGCTTTCGAGCTGTCCGACCTCGTGATTGCGGCTTTTCTGGTGGCCTATCTCGGCTGGGCGCAGCACAACCTGCGGACGGTCAGTGGATTGCTGGCCCGTCTCGGCGGGGTCGGCTCGACAGGCTGAACCTGCTGGGACGGCACTGTTTTACTTACCGCTCGGCAAGTTCCGGACGAGTTCTCCGGACGGGGCTCTTCAGCTGAAGACTGAGCATTACTGTTCGTCCAGCGTGACAAAGCCATCCCGTCGGGCATGGATCACAAGGCCGGTCTTGTCGGGTACAGGGCGGCCCGGTGCGGCGTACTTCGCCCGGATTCGGATCAGGTGGGTGTTGATCGTCCCTGCCAACGGACACGTCAGACTCCTTGTAGGCGGTCAGTTCGCTCCGGTTGGGCGGACACGGTTTCTCCGGATCAGTGGACACGAGAATTCCGGGTCGGCGGCCGCGAAACAGCTGATTGACACGCTGGCGTAAATACCGGACGGGGTTCCTTCGCCCGAGTTGGCTTGGTTTGC
>NZ_JBFUGT010000112.1:0-19671 GCF_056402775.1 Rhodococcus sp. P3_B8 | reverse complement strand
GGCCAGGACATCCAGGATCATCGGGACCTGCGGCGACAGGGTGTCGGGAACCTCTTCCTCCGCCCCGCCGGTGTCCTCGGCGACCCGGTGCGCCTTGTAGGTGGGCACGGCCTCGACGCGGAACGCGGGCCGCCAGTCGAGGTCGAGGCACACCGCGAGCCGGGACGGCTGGTGCTTGGTGATCAGTGCGGCCACCATGTCGGTGAACCCGCGCACCGCGTTGACGGATCGACCGTCGGGGGAGGTGATGGAGTCGGGTAGCGCGTAGTACGCGCGAAACCACAGGCTGGCACCGTCGAGGAGAAGCAGAGGCCCTGTCATGACCCTCATCCTGCCAAACCGGTTTAGCCTGAAGCCATGAGTTCCCTCGGCGCATCGACTTCTCGCTTCCCGACCACCATCTATGCCGACCGGATCGCTCGCGCAGGCGCACTGGCCCGCGACGCCGGACTCGACGGCCTCCTCATCACCCCCGGACCCGACCTGCGGTATCTGCTGGGTTCGCGCGCGGAGTCGTTCGAACGGCTCACCTGCCTGGTGATTCCCGCGAACGGCGACACCGCGTCCGTCGTCGTGCCGCGGCTCGAACTGGCGTCGCTCACCGAGTCGGCGGCGTCCGAACTCGGGTTGACGATCCGCGACTGGGTCGACGGGGTCGACCCGTACTCGTTGGTGTCGGGACTGCTGCCGTCGCCTGCCCGGACCGCCGTCACCGATGCGATGCCTGCGCTGCACCTGATTCCGCTGTCGGAGGCGCTCGGCGCGCTGCCGGTCCTGGCCACCGGGGTGCTGCGGGAGCTGCGGATGGTCAAGGACGACGCGGAGATCGACGCGTTGCGCCGGGCCGGTCAGGCAATCGACCGGGTCCACGCCCGCATGGGGGAGTTCCTGAAGGTCGGCCGCACCGAGGCCGAGGTGGCGGCCGACATCACCGCCGCGATCCTGGCGGAGGGACACACCGAGGCGGCGTTCGTCATCGTCGGCTCGGGGCCACACGGCGCCGACCCGCACCACGAGGTGTCCGAGCGGGTCGTCGAATCGGGTGACGTCGTCGTCATCGACATCGGCGGACCCGTCGAACCCGGCTACAACTCCGACTCCACCCGCACGTACAGCATGGGTGAGCCCGATCCGGGTGTGGCCGCCAAGTTCGCGGTGCTCGAGGAGGCGCAGGCGGCGGCCGTCGACCTGGTGCGCCCCGGCGTCACCGCGGAAGCGGTCGACGCGGCCGCCCGCGACCTGCTGGCCGCGCAGGGGCTGGCGGAGGTGTTCGTGCACCGGACCGGGCACGGAATCGGGTTGTCGGTGCACGAGGAGCCGTACATCGTGTCGGGTAACGCGATCGAACTGGCCGAGGGGATGGCGTTCAGCGTGGAGCCCGGCATCTACTTCCGCGGGGAGTGGGGTGCACGGATCGAGGACATCGTCATCGTGACCGCCGACGGCTGTGAGCCGGTCAACACCCGGCCGCACGGGCTGACGGTTCTCCCCGGCTGAGCGCCGGGAGCGTGCGGGGGCGGTGCGGCGCGGGTAGTAACATCTTCCATTTGTTCACGACCGCACTCGCCGCTGCACGTCTGCGGAGAGTCGGGATCACAGATCACGCGAAGGTGTCATGGAAAGCGTCGCCCCGAAGGTAACCGTCGTCGTACCGACCTACAACGAACGCGACAACCTGCCCAAGATCGTCGAGCTTCTCGCGGCGTCGGAAATTCCGAACCTGCATGTGCTGGTCGTCGACGACAACTCGCCGGACGGCACCGGTGAGGTCGCCGACACCCTGGCGCAGAGCGGTCCGATCCCGGTCGGAGTCCTGCACCGGACCGTGAAGGACGGCCTCGGGCGGGCCTACGTCGCCGGGATGAGCAGGGCTCTGGACGAGGGCGCGGACATCGTGATCCAGATGGACGCCGACCTGTCGCACCCCACCGAGGCCATTCCGCGGATGGTGGAGACGCTGGCGACGACGGACGCGGCCGTCGTGCTCGGCTCCCGCTACGTGGCGGGCGGCGCGGTCGCCAGCGACTGGCCCTGGCATCGCAAGGCGCTGTCGGCGTGGGCGAATTTCTACGTCAACGCGATCCTGCGGCTGCGCGTCAAGGACGCCACCGCCGGGTTCAAGGCGTGGCACGCGGACACGCTGCGGGCCATCGACGTCGACGGTGTGCAGAGCAACGGGTACGMGTTCCAGGTGGAGATGAACTACCGCACGGTGCAGCGCGGCATGACCATCGCGGAGGTCCCGATCCGGTTCGAGGAGCGCACCGACGGCGTGTCCAAGATGAGCCTCGCCGTGCAGATCGAGTCCGCGCTGGTCCCGTGGAAGCTGCGATTCAGTGGTGACGCAGCGCAGCCGAGCCGAGTACGCGGCTGACGGCGATCTCCACGACCACGCGGGTCGGGTTCACCCGGGGCTGGCGGTACCTGGCGGCGTAGCGGGCGACGGCGTCGGCGACGGACTCGGGGTCGGTCAGGACCCGGGCGGGACCCTCGAGGGTCATCCAGCGCGGTCCGTCCACCTGGCTCACCGCGCCGTATCCTCCGCGTTCGGCGTTGAGGGCCTTCTGCGAGGAGCCGTTGGTGATGACCCGCGCCAGCCCGTGCTCCTGATCCCAGGTGAAGCCGACGGCGACGACGTGCGGGGTGCCGTTCTTGCGGAGCGTGGTGAGCGTCCCGAGGTGGTATTCGCCGAGGAAGGTGAGTGCCGCGTCGGTCAGGCGGATCGGGGTGGAGGGGGTGCGGTCCATGCTCCGACGGTAATCCAGGACACTGGACTGGTGAGCCTGGGATCGAAGAAGAACAGCGGCAAGCCCGGCGACGACGGGGTGGTACTCCTCCTCGGTGGTCGCAGCGAGATCGGCCTCGAGATCGCGTCCCGGCTCGCGCCCGGCCGCACGATCGTCCTCGCCGCCCGCCGCAGCACCGAACTCGCAGCCGAACGGCAGGCGCTGCTCGCCGCGGGCGCGTCCGTGGTCGACTGCGTGGAATTCGATGCCGACGACCTGGACAGCCACGAGAAGCTGCTGCGGTCCGTGGTGGACGCGCACGGCCCGCTGTCGGTGGCGGTGCTGGCGTTCGGCATTCTCGGCGATCAGGCGCGCGCCGAGCGGGACGCACGGCACGCCGTCGCCGTGGTCCACACCGACTACGTCGCGCAGGTCGCTGTGCTCACGCATCTCGCCAGCCTGCTCCGGGAACAGCGGTCGGGGCGGATCGTGGTGTTCTCGTCCGTCGCGGGTGTGCGTGTGCGCCGGGCCAACTACGTGTACGGGTCGGCGAAGGCGGGCCTGGACGGATTCGCCTCCGGTCTCGGTGACGCCCTCCACGGCAGCGGTGTCTCCCTCCTGCTCGTCCGGTCCGGTTTCGTGATCGGCCGGATGACCGAGGGGATGTCGCCGGCGCCGATGTCGAGCACACCGGCACAGGTCGCGGACGCTGTCGTGCGCGGTCTGCACCGCGGTGCGAGCCGAGTGTGGGTGCCGGGACGGTTGCGCCCGGTGTTCTTCGTCATGAGGTTGCTGCCGCAGGCGATCTGGCGCCGGATGCCGCGATGACCGACCCGATCGTCGTCGTCGGGATCGGGGCCGACGGGTGGGACGGTCTGTCGCCGTCCGCGCGCCGCGCGATCGACGACGCCGACGTGGTGATGGGCTCGGGGCGTCAACTCGCCCTGCTTCCCGATTCGCCGGCACTGCGGGTGGCCTGGCCGTCGCCGCTCGTTCCCGCGCTGCCGGGCCTGTTCGAGCAGCACCACGGCCGGCGGGTGTGCGTCCTGGCCAGCGGAGACCCGATGTTCCACGGTATCGGCGTCACCCTCGTCGACCTGCTCGGCGCGGAGCGGGTTCGGGTGATCTCGCACCCCTCGTCGGCCACCTTGGCGTGCGCCCGGCTGGGCTGGGCGGCGCACGAGACGCCCGTGGTCAGTCTCGTGAACCGGCCCGTGGGCGCGCTCCTGCCTGCACTCGGCGATCACACGCGACTGCTCGTGCTGAGCCGCGACGAGCACACCCCCGCTGCCGTGGCCGAGCTCCTGACGAAACACGGGTTCGGACCGTCGCGGCTCATGGTGCTCGGCGAACTGGGCGGACCCGACGAGTCGAGGCTCGACGGCACGGCGTCGGCCTGGCCGCACGAGCCGGGGGCCCGGCTGAACGTGATCGCGATCGACTGCCGGACCGACTCCGGCACCCGCCGGCTGACCCGGATGCCCGGACTGCCCGACGTCGCGTTCACGGGCGACGGGCAGATGACCAAACACGAGATCCGTGCCCTGACGCTGTGCGCCCTCGCCCCGGCGGCGGGGGAGTTGCTGTGGGATGTGGGAGGCGGGTCCGGCACGGTCGCGATCGAATGGATGCGTACCCACCCCCGCTGCCGGGCCGTGACTTTCGAGCGCAGCGCGGCACGCGTCGACCAGATCGAGTCGAACGCGGCCGGGCTCGGGGTGCCGTCCCTCGCCGTGTTCGGCGACGCACCCGCGGCGTTCGAGGACGTACCACCCGCGCTGTCCGCACCGGACGCGATCTTCGTCGGCGGTGGCGTCACGCAGGACGGCCTGCTCGAGGAGTGCTGGTCGCGGCTCCGGGCCGGCGGCCGGATGGTGGTCAACGCGGTGACGGCGGAATCGGAAGCGCTTCTGCTGCAGTGGTTCTCGAAATGCGGCGGGCAGCTCCGCAAGTTCCAGGTGTATCGCGGTGAGCCACTCGGCGGGTTCACCGCGTGGCGGCCGCAACTGCCGGTGGCGCAGTGGTCGGTGACGAAGCAGTCGAAAGGTGATGCGGCATGACGGTGTACTTCATCGGGGCAGGTCCCGGCGCGGCCGACCTGGTCACGGTCCGCGCGCAGCGGATCATCGCGGCGAGCCCCGTCTGCCTGTATGCGGGCAGCCTCGTCCCGCAGGAACTCCTTGCGGAATGCCCCGAGGGTGCGCGGGTGATCGACACGGCGCGGCTGAGTCTCGACGAGATCGTCGCCCTGCTGATCGAGGCGGACACGGCCGGTCAGGACGTCGCGCGCCTGCATTCGGGTGACCCGTCGATCTTCAGTGCCGTCGCCGAGCAGGTGCGCCGGCTCGAAGCCGCCGGCGTCGCGTACACCGTGGTGCCCGGAGTGCCCGCGTTCACCGCGGCGGCGGCGTCGCTGGGGCGGGAGCTGACCGTTCCCGGTGTCTCGCAGTCGATCGTGCTGACCCGCGTGTCCACGTTGTCCACCGCGATGCCGGAGGGCGAGGACCTGCGTTCCCTCGGCCGCGGCGGTGCCACAATGGTGGTGCACCTGGGTGCGCACCGGATCGATCAGATCGTCGAAGAGCTCACCGAGAACTACGGCCGCGACTGTCCCGCCGCCGTTGTCGCGTTCGCCTCGCGTCCCGACGAGATCGTGCTCCGCGGCACCCTGGCCACGATCGCCGATCAGGTGAAGGCGGCGGGCGTCACGAAGACCGCCGTGGTGATCGTCGGGAAAGTGCTTGCGGCCGAGGGGTTTCCGGACAGTTACCTGTATTCCGCCACGCGCGAGCGCACCACCCACTGAGCGTGGCGCGGATCCTGATCCTCGGCGGCACCGGGGAGGCCCGAGCGCTTGCCGCCGCACTCGCGGACGTTCCGGGTGTCGACACCGTGTCCTCCCTCGCCGGCCGGGTCCGTGATCCGCGCCTGCCCGTCGGTGACGTGCGGATCGGCGGATTCGGGGGAGCGGACGGACTCGACGAGTGGCTGCGCGCGAATCCCGTCGACGCGATCGTGGACGCCACGCACCCGTTCGCGGCGAAGATCACGAGCAACGCCGCCGAGGCCGCGCACCGTCGCGGGATACCGCACGTCGTCCTCCGGCGCCCCGAATGGTCTCCGAATCCCGGCGAACGCTGGCACCGCGCCGCCGACCTCGCCGACGCGGCCACACTGCTGCCCGACCTGGGAACGAGAGTCTTCCTCACCATCGGCAGGCAGGGTGTCGACGCGTTCGCCGGCCTGCACGCACTGTGGTTTCTCATCCGCGCGATCGATCCGCCCGATGTGGCGACGCCGCCGGAGTCGACGCTGCTCCTCGCCCGCGGGCCGTTCGCGGTGACCGACGAGATCGCGCTGATGCGCGAGCACCGCATCGACGTCCTGGTCACCAAGAACAGCGGCGGCGGTCAGACCGACGCGAAACTCGACGCCGCCCGCGCACTGAGCGTTCCGGTACTGATGATCAGCCGTCCACCGTTGCCGTCGGGAACGACAACGGTGGACGACGTCGCAGGAGCGGTCGAGTGGATCGACTCGGTCACCCGATGAGGAGGCGGGCGCGGTGACCGTCAGCAGGCCGGCGCCGGCGCGTCCTCGGACAGGGGCTTGCCCTCCGGTTCCGTGTAGAACGCGAGCAGCACCAGCGGTTCGGTTCCCAGATTCGAGCCCTCGTGGACGTGATCGCTTCCGTGGTCCTCGGTGATCGCCTGACCGGCTGTCGTCACCGCTTTCGTGCAGTCCTGCAGAGTGCGGGACAGCACGCCGGATTCGACGAACGCGTACACCGGACCGTCGTGGTAATGCCATCCCGTCGTGCCGCCGGGGGCGATCTCGATGCGCCGCAGCGTGAGATCGGTGCCCGCCGAGCTTCCGGCGACCGCCGGAACCGTCGTCTCGAACAGAACCTGCGCGGTCACCCCCGAGGACGGCGTGGCCTGGGCGGGGGAAGCGGACAGCACCGCGGCTACGGCACAGGACAAGGCGACCACACTCGATCTGAGGAGCATCGTGACGACCTCTCGGCGCGCTGGCCCTGCACACTGCGCGCAGGCATCCAGGGGGAGTGCCTTGCGGCGTGTCCAGGGTAGGGCTCCGGAGGGAGCGGCCGCGGGGATATCCGCGAACCCGATCCCGGTCACCTACCTCAGGGTGCTCTCGTCGTCGCCCTCGGCGACACTGTAAAGGCGTGCCGGTCGCGGCGATGATGTCGTGGCCGTGGGGTTGCGGAGCGGACCGACGGGACGAGCATGACGATCGAGCAGTTGCTGACCACTCACTTTCCGGACGATCCCGTGTTGGACGCGGCGTTTGCCACGGCGCTTCTGCGTCGCACCGCGCGGGAGCCGAATGCCCCTGCGCTGATCCGCATCTACAGTCCCGCGCGGACGCTGTCGTTCGGGCGGCTGGACGCTGTTCGACCGCAGTTTCCGGCCGCCGCCGCGGCGGCGCGGCGACATGGATTCACCCCCGTCGTCCGAGGGGCAGGCGGTCGGGCGGCGGCCTACCACGAGCAGACCCTCGTCGTGGAGATGTTCTGCCGCGACACGGAGGGCATGGTCGGGGCCCGGCCCCGCTTCCAGCGCATCACCCCGCGGCTCGTCGACGTGTTGAGGAAGCTGGGTGTCGACGCTCGCATCGGACCGGTGCCCGGTGAGTATTGCCCTGGTGATTGGACGGTGAACGGCGCGGGCCGCGTCAAGCTCGCAGGAACCGCGCAGCGAATAGTCGCCGGGGCGTGGCTGTTCGGCTTCGAACTGGTGGTGTCCGATTCCGACCCGGTGCGGGCGGTGCTCACCGATGTCAACGCCGCGCTCGAGCTGGAGTTCGACCCCGGCACGGCGGCGTCCCTGACCGACATGAATCCGGCCGTCACCCTCGACCAGGTCCGGGCCGCGGTCCTCGCCGAGGTCGGCGTGGTCCGCGAACTGACCGCAGACCACGACGTACTCGAGGAGGCCGCGACCCTGCGCGACGCACATGTGGCGTGAGGGTCACCGCGCCGGGCGTTGACCCGTTGTCCTAATACGGTGCCGGACAGTGAAATTCACACGTTCGGCGGGGCGCGCGCGAGCGTTCTGTTCTGGAGAACGCAGGCATCGGTACAAACTGTTGGGCCGCCGTTCTGCCGGGTTCCAGCGTTGTCGCAAAGCCGAGACCCAGCATCGCGAACGTGTTCACCGCGCTCACGATCAACTGGGGACCTTCGTGGTCCGCGAATTGTCGGCCGGCTTCGAGTACCGCTACACGGTAACCCCTCTCCACGAGAGGGAGAGCGGCTACGCTGCCGCCGAAACCTGAACCGATGATCACGACATCGAAGTCGAACGTGCTCAACCGGCACCCGCGACGGTCCGGGGGTGCTTGGTTCCGGTATGCCAAGCTAACCAATGAAATGGGCGTGGGATCGCACGCGCGATAGGGTGCAGGGCAGCCCACCTCCATGGTGCATGGACATCGTCCGCATCGMGGCGTAGTGCCGAGACGACGACGTCGGCGACTTGCTCGGGAGTCATAGTGCCGAGGAGCTTCTCAATCCTCGGAATCCGATCTTCAGCACCGGGGTTGCGGTCGAAGTAGGGGGTGTCGACCTTCGCAGGCGTTACCGAAGAAACACGAATGCCAGTGCCGCGCAGATCTTGTCGAAGAGACTCGGTGAACCCGCGGACGGCATAACGAGCTGACGCATAACCGACTGCCCCGGGCCAGGGAACCGTGGCAGCTGGAGTATTTATCTGCAGGATGTTACCGGAGCCCCGGGCTATCATCGGTGTCACGAATGCACGGCTGACAAAGAATGCGGCAAAGTATGGCGCAGCCATCATCTGGACTGCGTCCTCCGGATCGGTTTCGTCGAGGAACAGGAACCGGCCGGCACCAGCATTGTTGACGATGATGTCCGGAACACCGATATCCCCGAGCACCTGGTCGGCCAAGTCTCTGACCTCCGAGTACGACGTAAGGTCAGCGGGAAAATCGTGCGCTTGGCCGCCTCGAGATCGGATCAACTCGGCCGTTTTTGTCAGTGGCCCGGGTGTTCGGGCGACGAGGATCACTTCTGCGCCGGCAGCGGCGAGGGCCGCGGCGGTAGCAGCACCGATACCTGATGACGCTCCCGTCACTACAGCTAGTTTCCCGGTCAATTTCATTGTGATGGTTCGTTTCTGATTGAGGGTCAATGGATGATCAGCTGTCGTAGCTGATGGAGATCGCGGAACTGGTTGGGCGAGATTGGCAGGTAAGAACTGACCCGCGTGCAACGTCATCCTCGCCGAGTGCATAGTTCTGCTCCATGTGAACTGGCCCGCGTGGGAGGATCGCCTTGCAGGTCGAGCAGGCGTCGCCGGTGCGGGAGTGCGGGGCGCCTGAGTTGTCAAGCCCATTGCTGCTGCTTCGTTTTCCGGTGAGACCGGTCGGGCCAGCCCCATACCTCGCTCGGGCTGTTCCGGAAGGGTCATTTCCACTCCGGGGAGGGGCCAGGTGGGCTTTAGAGCAGGGTGACTGTGTCGGAGGTCTTGATTGGTGCTCCTTCTGGACCGGCGGTATGGGTCGAGATCCAGATTGGGTGGTGGCGTTGTTCGCTGGGATTCCATTGCTTCTTCCAGTGACCTCGCACTGTCCAACGATGCGAGTAAGTACGTGTTGGTGTCTCGTCTTGGGTGGCCCGCACTGAGGACCGGGACCGGGAGGACGAGTACGTGACCTGTGAGGGCTTCCTGCACCGCCGGGTGGTCGCAGACTTCGTGGCAGTCACTGTTGTGGACTCGGTCTGGGTCGTTCGCTGCCGGAGCATGTGAGTGAAGGAGACGAAGACCTCGAGAATCTGCGCGGATGTCCATCCGCGGTAGTTTGTGAGGGCTTGCTGCGGGACATCCGAATCCCCGGCGCGGGTGAAGTCGTCGATCGAGTGCAGGCTCGGTGGAGTGTCGCTTTCGGGCGGGCTGAGTTCGGCTTCCGCGGTCGGGATCGGCAGGTAGTCGTGGTTGCCGAATCGGTATGCCGAACCTGCGCGGAGCTCACCTTCGTCGCCGAGGAATTCTTCTACTCCGGCTGCCGATACGAGCTGGACCGAGAGATGCGTGTCATACAGGATATTCCAGAGAAGGACGAGTCCGCCTTCGGGTCGGGCGAGATACGCCACTCCGGAAGGTGACGGCAGGTCATCGGGTGTCACGCTCACTTCGGCAGAAGTCTTGCTACCGGCGCGGATGAGCGCTGTCATTTCCTCGGAGGCGTAGTACGCGTGCCGGTCGGCAGTAGCCCCGCTCGTGCACCGATACGCGCTGYACATTCCAAGCACCGAGTGCTCTTCAATGACACCGATGGCGGACCCTTCAGGTCCGAAGCAGAAGTAGCGCTCGGCATTGACCAGCAGTGATTCAGCTGATTGACCGTGAAATTTGCACCACCACGCAAGAGTGGTGCCGATCGTTCGCGAAGCGCGGAACTCTTCGAGGTCAGGCACCACCCAGGCAAATGGCTCGCGGTGTTCGACGACAGGTGTGGCAGCTTCGTCTAGAGCGTCCAGCAGCAGAGGCATCTGTGCCGGTTTCAGGTCGGCCAAAGCCTCTTGTGCCCGTCGACGGATCGGCAGGCCATGTCGGAAATGCTCACCCGTCACGAACGGCCGATTGAAGTCCTGTTCGGTCCTCTTTCGATTTGTCGCATTATCCATCGTTCCACCCTCATCTAAGTCACTGTCCGAACCGGATCCACCGGCGGTCACTCCCGCGCTCTCGCGCGGACCCCGCGTTGTGCTACCCATTCCGCATCACTGTCGAGTCGCGCGAGTCGCACTATGAGTGGGCGGACGATCAAGTGCGGCATGGGGATAAATGATTTGACGTCCTGCCTGCGAACCTTAGGCATGCGAGTTGTTCCTTTGGTGTTGCTTGGTGGGGATCGGGACGAGCCGAATCGGGTTGGCCAGATCGAAATCGGTGCGTTCGGATCTGGCGCAGCCGACCAAGCGCTTACCGAGGCAGCCGCCAGAATCTTTCAACACCGCCCACTGGCGACCTGGCGATCGCCGATGCCGATCGAGGCGCCGGCGACGCGTGCGACCTTTGGCGGTGTTCGCGCATGTGTGGGCTCAGCTGTCGTAGTCGACTGCGACCGTTGGGGTGGTGGGATGGGACTGACAGGTCAGTATGAAGCCGGCCTCGGTTTCGGCGGTCTGAAGTGCAAAATTTTGCTCCATCGAGACTGCCCCTGTGGTGACTCGGGCTTTGCAAGTGCCGCACGCGCCGCCAAGGCAGGCATAGGGGGCGTCGATGTCGTTTTTCAGCGCGGATTCGAGGACCGTCTCACCGGGGGCGAGTTGCACGATGTGATTCGCGCCGGACAGTGTGATGGTCACTTCGGAGGCGGGAAAGG
The DNA here is from genome assembly GCF_056402775.1 of Rhodococcus sp. P3_B8. NCBI lineage: Bacteria > Bacillati > Actinomycetota > Actinomycetes > Mycobacteriales > Nocardiaceae > Rhodococcus > Rhodococcus sp. P3_B8. Next base: position 8,569 of record NZ_JBFUGT010000112.1, on the reverse strand, counting down.
CCTCGACGTGGGTGGGTCGCTTCGTGCCGCGGAACAGTTCGAGGTGGATCCGCTCGGTCGGCACTTTTTCGGTTGCGAGGTCATCGCGGATTGTGGTGGTGAGTTCGCTCGGGCCGCACAGGTACCACCGGTCGATCGACGTGAGGTCGGTGGCGAGCAGGCGTTGAACCATCGCCAGGTCGATACGGCTGCGAAGCGATGCGGGGTGGTGTGCCTCGGCGGAGCGGATGTGGAAGACGCTCAGCCGGTCGGCATATCGGGATTCGAGCTCATCAAGTTCGGCGGCGAACATGGTCGACTCTGCGGTTCTGTTGCCGTATAAGAGGGTGAATCGGCTCTCGGTCTCGATCTCCATCGTGGTGCGCACGATCGACAGGATGGGTGTGATGCCGCTCCCGGCGGCTACCGCGACATGGTGGTGCCGAGCGAGTGGATCGAGGGGTGCGCCGAAGCTACCCGTAGGCGTCATCAGCTCCAGGAGGTCACCGGCTCGCAGCGTTTCGACCGCGAACGGTGAGAACATTCCGCCGGTGATGTGGCGTACTCCGATCGCGAGTTCTCCCGATGTCGCCGAGGTGCAGATCGAGTAGTTTCGTCGCACCTCCTTCCCGCCGACGCGGTGTTGAACGGTCAGGTGTTGGCCGGCCTGGAAGGCGAACTGGTCGCTGAGGTGATCGGGAACGTCGAAAGTGACTTTGACGCTGTCTGGGGTCAGGCGCTCGACGCTTTTGACAGGGATCGGGTGGGTGCTGGCATGGCGTGCCGCGGAGGAACGCGGCATTCGGACGGGGAGCAGTGCGGCGAGGGCGCCGTTGAGGCGTTTCCACTCCTGGTACTGGGTGGCGTCGAGATGTTGGCCAAAGACGGTGCTTATTGCCGGGTCGCGCTCGAGGTAGGCGGCCTCATTGCGTCGCCACGCCGCGACGTAGCGGTAGAAGGGGATGGAGGGGTGTAAGTGGTGGACCAGGTGATAGTTCTGCGACAAGAGCAGGGGAGTCAGGATCCACTCCGAGCCGACCCGGTTGCGGGTCGCGCGATAGCGGTTCTCGCGTTGTGTGTCTTCGAGGTCGTGGTGGGGTAGCCAGTCGAACCACCACGCGAGCACGAACATCGCCACCCGTTCGGGAATCAGGTAGATCAGCGCGAGCGTCCACAGATGTCCGGCGAAGGCGGCCGACGCGATGACCGTCACCGACAGGGTCATCAAGGCCGCCGTTTCCAGGACCTCGGCGCGCGGGCGGCGACGCAGGTTGCGCACCAAGAAACTGATGTAGGGCAGGTCCATAGCCGGAAACCGGATGGGCAGCTGCCACCAGGGTGAGGCGCTGACGAAGTGATCGGGATCGGACTCACCGTCATTGGTGTTGCGGTGGTGCTCGATATGGATGAACGCGAAAGACCTGAATGAGATCAGAGGCGAGACGAAGAACATTGCCAACCGACCGAAGGCGACGTTGACCCAGCGATGTGAGCTGATCGAGTAATGCGAGGCGTCGTGCAGCACGGTGAACAGGACGAAGATTGCTGCGGAGCTCGCGGCGATGGTGGCGATCGCAGGCAACGTGTCGGTGAGCGCGGCCCAGGTCGAGAGGCCGAAGAGCGTAAGCGCAAATGTGCCGATACCGACAATCGGCCAGGACAGCGCAGGAACCTGCTCGCCCGGATCAGGCAAGGCGTGCTGCGAGGCCGCTACTGGGGGTTGGGGTGCTCGAGTCGTAGTCGGCATCGGACTCCTCCTTCGCGCTTCGGGATGAGATGCCAACCTACTAACGGCCGGTGTCGGTCGACAAGGCCTTCCCAGCCCTCTCCAGTGTGCTGTCAGCACATTCTGCGTGTTCGGTGTCCGTCTAGTAACGCTCTGACCCGCGCAACACTGAGGCCCCCAGCACATTGCAGACGATCAGCGCTGCGTGTAGTTCGGCGATGTTGATCGTTGCCGGCCGGCTCCAACGCCTCCATATCGGTGCTGCAGCGCCGACCAAACCGCTACAGCTGACCGGTCCTGCTACGGGTGCGTCGCGCCAAGGAGCGCAGTCACGACAGGAGCGGGGTCGTCGTCAGGACGAGGTCGCCGATGCGCTTGCCGCCTCGGGTGCCCTGGACGAGGTGCTCGCCAAGATCGATGTCGGCGAAGTGTTGCCCGGTGATTCGGGCGATCGCTGATGAAAGTCGCTCTCGAACGCGGTCTGAACGCGGAGATCATCTCCTACTCGGCGAGCTGCCGACGCAGCCGGGTCAGCTCGTCACGCTCAGCGGCCGTCAGCGGTTCCTTGCCGTCTCGCTGCGCGGCATCGAGCGCGGTAGCAGGAGCCGTTGTCGGTGACGATCCGATTGATGTTGGCCGACGGAAGTGTGCAGCGAAGAACACCCGGGCTCGATGCATGAATCCGATTGCAGTCAAGGCTTTCTCATCGGTCAGGGCCTCGGTGTATGCGAGCGGAAGAACCCGTCGACGGCGGAGTGCAGGTACCCGTAGCCGGCGCGGGCTCCGGCAGCCTCGGCGCGTTCGACGGCTTCGCCTGGTCAGAGCGCTTGCCGTGGGCATGCCAGCCACCGCCTTCCGGTATCCGCCCGACCTTCGTCACATCCACGTGCACCATAAGCGCGTGGGTGGTACTTCTCGTCCTGCCGTCGGAGTCCTGTCCCCTTCGCTCAGCCCATGCCCCGCCCGACGTCTACAACGTCATGACTCGCAACAACTAGTGTGCAGATATGGAGGCGCTGGAGCCGGCTCACGCTGCGGAGGCTGGAAGGGGTATCGCTGCGTATTTGCTGGCGAATGTGTCCAGCCTGGCTGACGACATGCTGCGGTACTTAGTCGAACGGATACCGGAGGTCGGTGGGGATGCTGAGCTTCGCGGTCTGACTTTGGGATCGTGCTCGTCGAATCTCGAGGCGGTACTTTCGATGGTTCGTCATGGGATCGATGCAGCGGCTGCGGAGGCGCCGGTAACGGCGCTCGAACACGCGCGGGCAATGGCATCACGAGGGCACAGCGTCGATGTGATGCTGCGGTTCTATCGGTTGGGCCACGAGTACTTCACCGAGAAGCTTTCCGAATCGCTGACTGACTGGATCGAGGACCCCGCGGTCGCGTTGAGGACGTTTGTCGATCTCGAGCGTTTCGGATTTCGATACATCGACCGCATCTCCAGTCTGGTGGCTGCCGAGTACGTCGCTGAGCTCGACCGACGCCAGACCCAGGCACGAGCCGAGCGCGACGACGTCGTGCGGGCACTGCTCGCTGGGGAACGCGTCGACATCGCTCGCGCTGAACGTGTGCTCAGCCACCGGCTCACCGGTCGGCAGATCGGTTTCGTGTGCTGGGTCGACGACCGCGGCGTCGACCTCGAGGGATTCGCTCGGCGGGTTGGTCGGTTTCTCGGGGCGGGTCACTCACTCGTTGTGGCGGACGGCCCACTCGCGGTGTGGGGATGGGCCTCGATCACGGGGGACGTGAGGACTTCGCTCACGGGCATGGCGAATGAGTTTCCCGGCGAACGCGACAACGTTCACATCGCGGTGGGCTCACCCCATCCGGGGGCGGCTGGCTTCCGCACCTCCCATCTCGAGGCCCTACGCGCACGCCGAATCATCGAACTGTCCGGGCGCGCGGCGCCATCGATCACCCAGTTCAGCGATGTTGCGTTGGTGGACGCCATCTCGCGCGACCTGGATGCGGCGCGGGCCTTCGTCGCCGCTCAGCTCGGCGCTCTCGCACGGGACGACGCGAAAGAGCGCGGCGAGCGCGCCGCGCTCTTGGCTGTGCTCGACGCGCAAGGGAGCCTGGCGACCGCAGCGAGCACCTTGGGAATCCACCGGAACACGGTCCTGCACAGGGTGCGTCGTGCCGAAGAGCGCAGGGGCCGGCCGGCAACGATCAACATCGCCGAACTGCACGCCGCCCTACTCGTCTGCGACGTGCTGGGGGCCTCAGTGTTGCCCGATTCATCTCGTCACTGACCGGAGCCAACGCGCGCTGGATGAGCTGACAGCACACCGGAGAGGGCTGGAAGGGCCTTGTTGGCCGACACCGCCCGTTAGTAGGTTGGCATCTCATCCAGAAAGCACGGCCGAGGAGTCCGACCCGCGACTGCCTGTGCCACACCCTGGCTCCGATGACCATCGGCCTACCCTGGGTCGGGCGAGGACACACTGGGGGAGTTGCGCTTCCACATGGGGTAGTCGCGCCCCGCGGGCTCTTGGAACGGTCGTCGCGGGCTGACCGGGTGCCGGGCGTCTTGGGCCATGCGGCTCACCGTCGCTTCCGATGTGCGGCGCCGGGACTGGGGTTGGTCGTCGGCATATCACCGCTGTGGTGCGTTATTTGCTCTCGGACGGGGATCGGATCAGTCCTTGGTTGTTATGGGGGTCGGCTACCGTGGGGGTTTGTGGCAGCAGGTATTCCGGGGCCGTCGGACAAGATGACGCCGAGCCCCGAGGTTGGGCTCGACTTCGCTCGGGAGTGGGTGGAGTTCCTCGATCCCGACGACGCCGAGCATCTCATCGCCGCGGACATGACGTGGCTGCTCTCGCACTGGACCTGCGTGTTCGGCACCCCGGCCTGCCAGGGCATCATCGCGGGTCGACCCGACGACGGTTGCTGCTCGCATGGCGCGTTCTTCTCGGACGAGGAGGATGTCGAGAGGTTGCACGAGTCGGTGAAGCTGCTCAGACCCGAGGRCTGGCAGTTCATGAAGCAGGGTCTCGGGAAGAAGGGGTACATCGAGGAGGACGAGCTCGACGAYGAGCCGGCGCTGCGGACCCGCCGATACAAGGGTGCATGCATCTTCCTCAACCGTCCCGGCTTCGAGGGTGGCATCGGGTGCGCGCTGCACTCGATGGCRCTCGAGCGTGGCATCGAGCCGCTCGAGGTCAAACCCGACGTGTGCTGGCAGCTGCCGATCCGGCGCACCCAGGAATGGGTGGAGCGACCCGACGGCGAGCAGGTCCTGAAGACGACGATCACCGAGTACGACCGGCGCGGGTGGGGTGAGGGCGGCGCGGACCTGGACTGGTACTGCTCCGGCTCGCCGGACGCGCACGTCGGCGCGAAGGCGGTGTGGCAGTCGTATGCGCCGGAGCTGACCGAGTTGCTCGGTGAGGCCGCGTATCGGGAGCTGGCTCGGCTCTGCAAGCGACGCCAAGGCCTCGGCCTGGTCGCTGTGCACCCGGCGACCGCGGTCGCCGGGAAGAAGTCTCGGTAGCGGAGTGGCGGTCCCTGAACGTCGACCCCGGTGACAGCGTTATGGGTGTCTACGGCGCTCGAGGCGGTACTGAGGTAACGAGCTGGTGCTCGTCGAGCGGTGTGAGCCACCGTTGGCGGAGACGCGAGCACCGGAGTCCGGGTCGGTTCGTCGTCGATCGCTAGGCCTGGCGGCGTCGAGCATGAGGTTTCGTCGGCGAGGTGCTTATGATCCGGGCGTGTAGCCGACCGGAAGGCGAAGACCGATGCCCGAGGAGAAGGATCACAGTCCGAGACCCGAACCTGGTCCGCTCGGCGCGGGCGCGCGGGTGCTGGTGCGCCGGCCGTCCGAATCGGCGCAGACCGGTCGGATCGTCGAGGACTACGCCGAGCTGACCGACACCGAGGAGCGTGGGCACGCCTGGGCTCCGGTGCATCGGTGGGCTGTCGCTCTCGACGACGGGCGGCTGGTCTTCGCCGACACCGACGACCTCACTGCCGACCCGAGCACGCCAGGATCCGCCGGGTAGACCGACCCTGGGCGGTGGAAAAACCACTCAGGGGCCGCGCCCCCCGAGGGGTGACCACAGCTGCAGCTGTTTCGTGACTGACACCGTCGGCCGGAAGTCGCGGGCCGAGAGCATCTGTGGCTGCCAGTGGCGGCGTGGGTTGTCTTGGGGGACAGCCAAGCGCGCCCCGCCAACGATGAGTATCAGCTGATGGCCTACAAGGACGAATACGAGGTCGCCCGCATGCTCACCGGCCCCGCCTTCCTCGAGGCCGTGCGAGCCGAGGTGCCTGGCGGCGGCAACCTCACTTACAAGCTGCATCCCCCGGTCCTCAAGGCGTTGGGCCGGAAGAAGAAGATCGGTCTCGGCCCCCGCAGCCGCGCTGCACTCCGTGTGCTGGCGAAGGGTAAGCGGCTGCGGGGCACGCGGTGGGATCCGTTCGGATACGCCCGGGTGCGGGGGCTCGAACGACGCCTCGTCGCCCAGTACGAGCAGATGGTGCTGGGATTGGCGCGTGCGCTGGATGCGAGCACGTACGAGGCGGCGGTCGCCGCCGCGGAGGCCGCGGATCTGGTGCGCGGCTACGAGGACGTCAAACTCCGTAATGTCGACAACTACCTTCCGCGGTGCTGAGAGTCGGCCGCGGGTCAGCGGTCGAACACGCTGACCGGTCGTTGCCGCAGCTTGCCTATCAGGTCGGCGATCGAGTCACTCGACCGCAACTGAGCGAGCAGTTCGTGCTCGATCCGGTCGGCTTCCACGCAGATCTCCACCACGTCGAACAAGCGGTCGGCCGGGATGACGGCGACCCCGTCGTCATCGGCGACGATGATGTCGCCCGGGTGGATCAGGCGTCCGGCCAGCCGGACCGGTTCGCCGATCGATTCGGTGGCGTAGCGGAACCGGGCGGCCTGCGGGGCCCGGGCCATCGACCAGACCGGCAGGCCGCTGTCGACGATGGATACCGAATCACGCACCGCGCCACCGACAATGCACCCGGCGAGTCCGGCCAGCAGCGCCCATTGTGCCGACAGCGCACCCACGACCGCGGTGTCGGCGGGGGCGGGGCAGTCGAACACTGCCACGTCACCGGGGCGGGCGCTGCTGTAGAGGTCTCGGTCGCCGAGGCGGGTACCGAGTCCGTCCGCCCTGTTGTAGGCGACGTCGCCGGTCAGTTGCCGGTACCGCAACGTCACCGCTGGCCCGCAGATCCGCTGCCCTCGGCGCAGGGGTGCGAGGGTACCGGCACCGATCGCGGCACCGACACCCAGCTGGTCGAGTGCGTCGGCGACCGCGCAGGAGACATCGGAAACCTGCGACAGGGACGTCAACAGCGCGGCACGATCGCGCTGGACGGCCGTGACAGGCGCCTGGCGGTGGAGGGCCGGCGAGACCGGAGAGGCTTGCTGGGACATCGAGTTCTCCATTYTTCAAAATAGGGGGGGCGGTGTAGGAATCTGCCCCCGGTGGGCTAGTGGTAGTTGACTGGAATCAAAGTTTGAGCAATCGGTCCGGTCCGGTTCTGTCTGAGCGTTGTAGCGGGCACAATGGGGCGGTGCAGTTGACCACTCCCTTGGACAAGTTGGATCTCGATCTGTTGAAGCTGATCGTCGAGGAACCCAAGGCCGGGGTGCGTGAGTACGCCCGCCGCCTCAACGTCGCGCGCGGCACTGTGCAGTCGCGGCTCGACAAGTTCTCCCGCGAGGGGGTGATCACCAGTTACCGCCCGCAGATGCAACCGACCGCGCTCGGGTACTCCATCCTGGCGTTCGTGCACCTGGACATCGCGCAGTCGATGATGGACGCCACCTGTCAGCATCTGGCCACCATCCCTGAGGTGCTCGAGGTCAATTCCGTTGCCGGAAAGGGCGATCTGCTGTGCCGGGTGGTGGCCAAGGATCACGAAGACTTCGAGCGGGTGCTGCAGGAGATGATCGCCACCGAGGGGGTCCTGCGTACCCAGTCGGAACTGGTACTCAGCCGCCGTATCGCCCCGCGGATCGTGCCGTTGCTGGAAAAGAAGCGGACCGAGACGCCCTGAGGGTCTCGGCCCGTCCAACACTGTGGTCAACGAATCGCTGTGGTCAGCGAAGCAGGGTGGTCGCCGGCAGTGCGGGGCGCCGCTGAAGCTCGAAGTCGCTGATCGTGGCGGCGTGAGTGAGGGTCAGGTCGATGTGATCGAGTCCCTCGAGCAACCGCCACCGGGTGTTGTCGTCGAGTTCAAACGCCGCGGTGATCTCACCCGCCCGCACCCGCCGTTCGACGAGGTCGATGGTGACCTGGTGGCCCTGGTCGGCCTCGAGCAGCAACCAGAGTTGCTCGATGATCTCGGTCGGCAACACCACGGTGAGTAGGCCGTTGGTGAGGGCGTTGCCGCGGAAGATGTCCCCGAACCGGGGCGCGATCACAGCCCGGAATCCGTAGTTCTGCAACGCCCATACCGCGTATTCCCGCGACGATCCGGTGCCGAAGTCCCGGCCGGCGATCAGGATGGTCGATCCGGCGTACGCGGGGTCGTTGAGGACGAAGTCGGGCTCTTCGCGCCAGTCGTGGAAGAGCTTGTCGGAGAACCCGGTCCGGGAGCTGTGGGTGAGGAAGCGGACGGGGATGATCTGGTCGGTGTCGACGTCGGTGCGCCGCAGGGGTGCGGCGACGCCGGTGTGCACGGTGAACGGTTGCACGATGTTCCTCGATTCGAAAACAGTGGGGGAGTCAGTTCAGGTCGGCGGGTGCGGCCAGGTGGCCGGCCACCGCGGTCGCGGCGGCAACCGCTGGCGAGACGATGTGGGTGCGCGCGCCCTTGCCCTGGCGGCCCTCGAAGTTGCGGTTGTTCGTCGATGCGGCCCGTGGACCGGGTGTGCGGCGGTCCTCGTTC